>CALCMV010000381.1 GCA_937967535.1 uncultured Saprospiraceae bacterium | reverse complement strand
ATAACTACATTTCTCCCTTTGGGTCCGAGGGTTACTTTTACTGCATTTGCCAATGCGTCGATACCCGATTTGAGTTTTTCGCGGGCATCTGTATTAAAACTAATTTCTTTAGACATAATTTATCTGTTGATGTGTTAGTGTATTGGGGTGTTAATGTTTTTTGTGGTATCGTGTTAATGTGTTGGTGTGTTATTGTGTTTTAGTGTTGTTGCGTTAAAGTTCGTAAAGGACGATAACACATTAACATTGTAACACCGTAACACGATTTGCACTATAACACCACAAGAATATCATCCTCTCGCATGATGAGGTAATCCTCACCTTCATACGAAAGTTCTTGTCCGGCATATTTACCGTACAAAACGGTGTCCCCTTTTTTGACAGTCATTTTATTGCCGTCTTTTCCCGGTCCTACGGCAACAATCTCGCCGCGTTGCGGTTTTTCTTTAGCAGTATCAGGGATGATGATACCTCCTTTCGTCTTCTCGTCGGCGGGTGCCGGTTTTACGACTACGCGATCGTTGATCGGTCTCATAGTTAATTCCTATTTTTAGTGAATAAATTTAATTTGAAAAGGTCTTCATTGAGGTCTTAGTGTTGTGATATTTTCGTATTAATGTGTTGCAGTATTTTTGTTCTTCAAAAACGATAACACATTAAGATGAAAATACCGTAAGACTAAGTAACTAAGTAAAGTTTAAGTTTAAGTTCAAGAACAAGTTCAAACTCAAGCCTCCTTCGGAAGGATAACCAAACATTGCAAATTTACCGACAACATGTTAGTTTCAAAAAATTACTAAGTAACTAAATCACCTCTAATCATTTCCTGTGCCAATGATTTTTTTATGTCATATTGTCATTTTGACAAAGAAATTGGCATAAAAAAAGCCCATTCTCGCAGAATGGGCTGACAAAATATCTTATTTTTTACAGATAATAGGTCTCGTCATCTTCGCCTTCAATTTGAAGGTCAATATAACCTGTCGGCTCGTCAGAGATAGAACCCGGACCATTGTTGCCTCCGCTTCCTACCGAATTGCGAACTATCAAACTCGTAGCCAAGCACAAGATAAACAATGCGGCTGCCAAGCCCCAAGTCAGTTTTTCGATAAAATCTGTAGAACGCGCCGCGCCCAGCAATTGATTTGCTCCGGCAGCACCACCGAATGTAGAGTCCAATCCCCCACCCTTCGGATTTTGTATTAAAACAACGCCCATTAAAAGTATACAAACTAAGGCGATTAATATTGCAAGTAAACCTACCATTATTTTAATTTTGAATGAATGAATTTTGAATGAATGAATCATGCTATAAATTGATTCATTCATTCACTCATTCACAATTCACTCATTAATTTTTCAATTTGGGCTGCAAAGTACGCACTTTTTTCCGGGAATTTCAAACTTAATTGCTCATACATTTTAATGGCTTTCTTATTTTTCCCTTGTGCCACCAATAAATTGGCGAGTGTTTCGCTCACCAAGTCGGTGTCTGTCTTGACGCTTTTTTCGATTAGTTTCTTCAAGCGTTTGCCTTTGTCACCTGCTTTTTTGGTGGATTTAGGTTCAGGTTTTTTTGAAATCGGTTTGGCAATTTTTTTAGGTTTTTTGACTTTTTTTGCTTCCTTTTTCACCTCATAGGAAGTAACTTTGGGGGCGTCCAAATTCATCAGCCAATCTGTAAAATCGGGTGTTTGCGTATCTGTTGCAGCTTTGTTTTTTAAATTTTTCTTTTTCTTTTTTTTCGGTTTAATTTTCTTTTTCTTTGGAATATTTTCTTCCATTTGAAATAATTTTGAAACCGTCATTAATTCCTCATCCTCAACTATTTCTAAGGGTTCTGCTTGAATTTCTGCGGGTACATTTTCTTCTTTTAATAATTCAGAAAGCGTCAACAATTCGTCTTCCTCAACGATTTCCTTCTCCGGTTCCGGTTTAATTTCCTCCTGTACATTTTCCTCTATATCAAATAAATCCCTTGTCCTTAGTGGTTCTTCATCTTCAATAAACTCTCCATCAAAAGGGGCTATTTCAAAGGGAATTTCTTCCGGCACTTCCACCTTTGGAGCATGATTGCCATTTGCCGAAATACCATTTGTATTCACCTCTATCGGCGCAGATAATATTTCAAATTGCGATACAGGCGGTTCATCCAATGTCAATATCGGCTCACTAAAAATATTGGTCAAATCCACCACCTGTTCGGGAATTGCAGGGGTCTTGTCCTCGTACAAATTTTTCATAGCATGATAAAGAAACGTGCGGTCTGTGCTATACGCTGCCGCCATGTTGAGCGATTTTTTTGCATTTACATGGCGCGTGTATTCGTGCATTTTCGCTCGTAATATATGGAAACTCTGACAGTAAGGATAGCGCAACAAAGCACCGTTCACCTCTGCCTCATCGGGCATTTCGTCGAGATGTGGGTAGAGTAATAGATCGGCAAATCTGTCTTGAGTCATAATTTAAGTTCAAATTCAAGGGTCAAGCGCAAGTTCAAATTAATCATTAATCGTTAACCATTAATCATTATCATTACCAATTATTAAACGCTTTATTGAAAATATCTTCCATAATTTGCTCGTAAATTTCTTCGGTCAATGTATTTTGTACCGAACTAAAATCTGCCGAACTGTCAAATTCTGCGAAGCGGGAAAAACTTTGCGACCATTTATCCTCTTCATTGACCCAACTCACGTAATTCACTTTTGCGGAAATCGTTAGGCGCGTCAATTCTGACGCTTCTCCCTCTCGTGCCGCAACAGGTTGGATACTATACTCGGTAATTGTTCCCGAAAATTCGACATCACCATTGGCATTGACTTGATTGAGGCGCGATTGAGTACGGATTTTATCACGCAAGGCTTCCGAAAACCCTTGGTCAATATCCGGCGGCGCATTGAGGGCTTGCACCTCAAAATTTAAGAGGGTAAATGTCGTCACATTCGCAGGTATGCTTGTTCCTTTGAAGGAGTAGCAGCCTGTCAATGCAAGAATCAGAAAAAGATATGAGTGTTTCATCATCATTTTACAAGTGATTGAAATTTATTTTTAAAAAGTTGGAGTTCACTCGGATTTAATTTACCCAAAGTAGCAATGATATTTTTGCTTCTCAATGTTGCAATTCTATCTATTTTCACCACCGATATTGTCCGTAATTTATTATCACCTCCCGGTTGTACAATAAACTCATTATCAGATAGTTTTGCAGGAATAACCGAACTAACAGCACAAATCACAATATCTTTGTAAACATCTTTCGTGCTAGTCGTTACTACGGCAGGTCTCAATTTAGCATTACTGAGGTCTGCAAATGGAAAAGGAATTAAGACAATATCTCCGGTTGTCATTTTTAGTTGATTTTAAGATAGTCTTGGTAAATATCCTCGCGTTCATCATGCCAAAAATTGAAGGCATCTGATTGAGCAGTGAACGCTCGAAGTTCTTCAATTTCTGATTCGAATATAGGTTGAAAAATAGTTGCAATGTCTTCTTGTCTTTTAATCTCCAATAGTGTTCCAAACCAGTTACCTGCCCCTGTGCCTTTTGGTGCTTTTTCCTTATATAAAAAATTGCTTTTCAGCCATTTAATCCCTAATTCTCCTTCCTCTTTACTTTTTGTATTGACAACAATCCCTAATGCAGAAATCGTAAGGTCATACTGTCCTCCAAGTGATTTTAGTGCGAAAAAATCACCTATTTTAACTTCATTAATTTTTTGGTAAAATGGCTTACCTTTTTCCTCCTCTTTTCCCCAACCAATTTTCCAATATTCATTATGAATAAACTGGTCGAATTGGTTATTCTCTTGTCCAAAATGATAGCCGCCTGCCCAATAACGTCTCATTAAATTATTTGTATTGGCATTCATATTAAAAATAAATTTAAGTCTAAAACAACAGGTCACTCAATCCCGTATTGTTTAATTTTCCGATACAAAGTCCGCTCTGAAATTTCCAAATCAGCTGCGGCATCCTTGCGTTTATTTCGGTGTTTACCGAGGGCTTTTATAATCATTTCCTTTTCCATATCTGCTAATGAGAGCGATTCTTCAAGCTGAATGGTAGGTGTATTTTTTGCTTCCGAAGTAAAACGCGGTGCGGGGTCGTCTTCGTATATGTTTTCATTTTCGTTAACAGAAAATGTATTGTGTTGTGGGTAAAAATTTCCTTCGGGTGCGCTTTCTTGTAATGCCTGATAAGAGGCTTGCGATTTCAAGTCCGGCACACGTAAGTCATTGGAATTGATGAGGTTAAAGACGAGTGACTTGAGGTCGTTCATATCATTTTTCATGTCAAATAAGAGTTTG
>CALCMV010000380.1 GCA_937967535.1 uncultured Saprospiraceae bacterium | reverse complement strand
AGGCTAGCCATTTAACTTTGCCTAAAGCGAATACTCGTCAGACGAATCTCTTTATTCAAGCGAATATTTTATGAGACAAATCACTACATTTCACAAAAACCTTCGTCAGACGAGTACTATCCCGCAAGCAAACTTAAACGGGTAGCCTTTAAACATGCTCTTAGTTTTGGCTAACTTATCGAATTTTTTTTAAAATATAAAACCATAGCAGCATGAAAAATTATTTTTTAAGAACTCTTATCATCGCAATTGCCGCATTGGGCGTATTAACTATACAATCTTGTGATACAGACCCTTGTGCTAATGTAGATTGCGGTATCAATGGTACTTGCTTTGAAGGAACTTGTGTATGCGATGCCGGATATGACGGTGCAGACTGTAATATCGTGATTAGAAGTCTTTTTACGGGCGTGTATGATGTAGAAGAGATTTGTGATAGCGACCCTGATTTTACCGATACTTATACATCAAGTATCAATGAGTCTTTGGAGGGCGTACAGTTCATCACCATCAGCAATGTGTATAATTTTGCTTCTTTTGATGATGTTACTGCCGAAGATGCTACTGCTTTGGCTTCGGTCAGCAATATTGGTGGTGTTTTTTCTTTGCTCATCGAAAATCAACGCTTCGATGCGCCATTACTCGAAGGTTTTGAAATTTCCGGTACGGGTACTTATGACCCTGCAACCACTGTCATTACTCTGGAATACTCGATTACCGATACGACACTCGACCCCTTTGACCCTGCATTTATAGATAATTGTGTGCAGGCTTATTTTCCGCAATAAAAACATATTTTATACCTGTCGAATTAAGCCCTTCCAAAGTTTTTGGAGGGGCTTTTTTTATGAGTATGACATGGATTATTGAAAATGGAATTAGTTCGTCGAAAGGTCAATATTATTTTCAAAATAATACTAAAAAAGAAAAAGCCCCTATTCATACGAGATGAATAAGGGCCCAAAACCAAATGAAACCATCTTTGTACCGGAATTACCGGACGTATTTTAAATATCTTTATTTTGAGGTACTTATTAGAGACAACAAAATTAAAATAAAGGTTGCAATCTCAAAAAAAAATTGGTCACTAAGAAGTAAAAAGTCTTTGTTTTATTTTTTCAAAATCTTCCATTCTGAATGCCAAGAACAACCACAAAAGTAACGCAATTAGCAGGTTAAAGTTTGCTAATCTGAGTAAATTATGCAAAAAAGTCAATACGCTACCTCCGAAACCTTCAAGCGCAGTACCTCCAATTCCTTTATTTGCTGCTTCAAATTGCAGCCTTAATCCTGTTTTGAATACCAAGAAGAAGTGTAGTATCAGCAAGCCTATACCAATCGCTATTAACGCCCTTTTCCAGTCGCTTGCTGTTGCAATTACGAGTGACAGGAAAAACACTAAATAAATTCCCGCTTGCACCCAAGTGTCAACCTTAACGGTAGGGGGAGTGAACTGTACATTTTGCCCTGCGGCGCGTGCTTGTTGGTATCGTTGTATCATCTTATTGTCCAACAAAACCACCTTCATCTGTTCGCTATTTTTGTTGTTTTCATCTCCCGGTAATAGCACTTCTCTTTTGCCATCTTCGCCAAATGCACCGCCATACATCATTTTTACTGTATTTCCAAACAGATTCGTATAGGGTTTGTTCAATACATAAGTATAGATAGCTGACAATGCAATGAATGCCAATAAGAATTTTCCTATAAATATCAATATCGGTTTAGCTTGCATGTTCGCGCTCTCTTCTGATGACGGATTGTATCCATACCAACCAACAAATAATGGCAAGAATGATAAATATAACTTGCCACACTTCTACGTGCATCATGTCGAATAATTTCGGAAAATGTACGCCCGTGACAAACAGCGTGACAATTCGAATAATATTCATCAATAACAGAAACAAGATGCCGACTAAGATTCCTTTGTATTTAAATTGTACAGGTTTGGGGTAAGCGGCTACTGCACCGGCAAATATCGCTATGGCTTCTATACCATCACAACCACTTTCTATATCTACCGAAAACTTATTGGACGAAACAGTATCTCCAACAGCCGTTGTTCCCATACCAAATATATTCAGCAGAAAACTACTGATTTTGGCATCTATGTTCATAATAAAGCCCAAAGGACCTTCCTGAAACCACTCTTGTGTATATATAAGGTAAAACAATATCATAAACAGCAAAAAGAAACCAACAAATTTTAGAAGGGGTGACCGTGAACGCCACCCCTTCATAAAATCTTTAGATTTTGGCTGTACTTCAACGCTTTTCTGCTGTTTCTTAGCAGATTTTTCGGTGCGTTGATTTTTTTTACCTTTTCCTTTATTTGATTTAGCCATTTTTAATGGTCAAATACTATTTTCTTCCAAAAAAATAGCCTATCAGACGAGTTTTCGTCTGATAGGCATTTTATTTATCAATTAATTATTCACTAACGATTTTAATCTCTGTCTGGCGGATGTAGAGTACACCCAAGTTCAAGAGAATCAATGCGAGGATAATCAAGCCCCACTCTCCCACAGTTGGGATAGGTTCGCCGGATTCTGTACCTGCACATGAGCAATCTGCCTGCACTGTGTCATTAACAGTCAGTGGATTACCATCATTACAAGAATCGCCCGGAAGTACACAAGAACCGTTGTCTACAGTAGCTGCCGCATCAAAGTTACATGCTGTAGCATCTGTACAACCACCTACGATTGATGTACCTGCACATGAACAATCTGCTTGTACAGTATCATTCTCTGTACCTGCGTCGCCATCGTCACAAGTATCGCCCGGAAGAATACAAGAACCATCGTCTGCAGTAGCTGCCGCATCAAAGTTACATGCTGCCGCATCTGTACAACCCGATACCGCAACAACTGTACCTGCACATGAACAATCTGCTTGTACAGTATCATTCTCTGTACCTGCATCACCATCATCACAAGCATCGCCCGGAAGAATACAAGAACCATTATCTTCAGTAGCCGTAGCATCAAAGTTACATGCTGCTGCATCTGTACAGCCACCTACGATAGCAGTACCCACACATGAACAATCTGCTTGTACAATGTCATTCTCTGTACTTGCATCGCCATCATCACAAGCATCGCCAACTTCTGGATTGTCAGTTACGCCGCCACTGCCGTCACATACATCACAACCTGTTGCGAATACACAAGAGCTATCATCTACCGTAGCATTCGGGTCAAAATTACACGCATTAGCATCCGTACACCCCGGTACAGTAACACCTGCACAAGAACAGTCTGATTGTACTATATCATTGATAGTAGTAGCATCGCCGTCGTCACATGCGTCGCCAAAGTTAGCCATCTCGTCCGGACAGTCAAAGTCACATGCTGGATTCGCCTCACCTGTACATGGTACACAAACATCGCCATTATCAGCTACTGTTTCCATATCATTGAGTGTACATGGATCACCGTCGTCACACGCTTGTACTGTACTTGTACAGTTACAATCAGTTACAGCAGTTCCGCCACCACAAGGTACACATACGCTACCATCAGCAGCAACTGTTTCGGTTTCACCTGTTGTACATGGATCGCCGTCGTCACATGCTTGAGTAGTAGAACAAGCTGCATCACAACTTGAAGCATCTACCGTACCCGCACATGGTACACATACACTGCCGTCGGAATCAAGAACTGTTTCCATATCACCTGTTGTACATGGGTCACCATCATCACAAGCTTGTGTAGTTGTCGGATCCGTATCACAACTTGTAGCTGTACCTGCACATGGTACACATATACTGCCATCAGCAGCAACTGTCTCCATATCATTAATAGTATTAGCATCACCATCATCACAAGCTTGAGTAGTAGAACAAGCTGCATCACAACTTGAAGCATCTACCGTACCCGCACATGGCACACATACGCTACCATCAGCAGCAATTGTCTCCATATCACCTGTTGTACATGGATCACTATCATCACAAGCTTGTGTAGTAGAACAAGCTGCATCACAACTTGAAGCATCTACTGTACCCGCACATGGCACACATACGCTACCATCAGCAGCAACTGTCTCCATATCACCTGTTGTACATGGGTCACCGTCATCACAAGCTTGAGTAGTAGAACAAGCTGCATCACAACTTGAAGCATCTACCGTACCCGCACATGGCACACATACGCTACCATCAGCAGCAACTGTCTCCATATCACCTGTTGTACATGGGTCGCCATCGTCACATGCTTGTGTAGTAGAACAAGCTGCATCACAACTTGAAGCATCTACCGTACCCGCACATGGTACACATACAGTCGTACCGTCAGTGCCAATAGTTTCCATATCACCCGTTGTACATGGGTCTCCATCGTCACAAGCAGTAGCTGTTGCACCTTCACATGGATCTATAGGACAAGCGTCCCCACCAACAGCACATACAGTATTACTCAATCTATAACAGAAAGGAGCAACCGGGCAAGCAAGTCCGGGTAATAAAGCACTCAAATCAGCTTCACCACCAAGTCCGGGTCCGCCGCCACCACCACCAATAAGTGCTTCAACACCTGCAATGGTAAGACCCGGATTATCAGGATCAGAAAAAGCTACTATAGCTTCAAATACAATTTCGAATGTATTTCCTGTAGTCGGCAAGCCAAGTAATGAGCCGGCAAGACCTCCCGTACAAGTATTCAAATCAGCCACGATACCATCCAAACCGGGTTGGTCGTAGGTCATTGCAGTTACACAGACAGTTTCTCCTGTACCAAGTGCTGCAACAGCGTCTTCCGCCTCTTGGAAAGAACCAACGCTGATAATCACATCAGCTGTACCTGTAACCGAACCATCAGCATCAGTTACAATATATTCGTTAGTGCCTCCTGCACCGGCAGTATCTTCTGAAAGTGTAGCAGGTCCGGTAGAACCATCAGAACATGCTTCGTTAGCAACAGCTAATACAGAAGGAGTTGCATCACATGCAGGACAAGCCGGCGAAGCACAAGTAGCAGTAACTGAAATATCATCTGTGTAACAACCTGAACCCGCTGCAACACCAAGTAAAGCTTCTAAGTCAGCAACTGTCAATGTAGCTGCTTCAGAACTACCGGGACCATCACACGGAAATGGAGATAAATCTTCAGAGGAAGCTGTCAGCGTACTCAAAATAACATCGCCTGCCGCTTCGTCAATTGTACCATCACCGTCAAAATCATAACCAATTACTGCTACACCATCATTATCACAATCACCGTCTGTTGTAAATACATCAGGAGCAGCCGGATTGATAGTAACCGTAACAGTAGTCACCGGACAAGTTCCGTTGATTGTTATAATAGTACCTCCGGAGGATGACTCGAATGGAGCCAAATACATATCTAAGGTAACAGGTGCGCCCGATTGATTTGTAAAAGCAGTAAAACTTGGGATAGTTCCATCAGCACAAGTACCAAAACCATTGATAACTACCTCACCCGCAGTAGGCATTGTAATATCTGCATTGATTGTGTCATTAATTTCTTGTACCGTGCTATAAACAGTACCATTGGTACCTGCAGTAACAGCATTACCATTGGCATCTATCTCATAGAGTAACAAATATTCGTTCTGTGCACCGGGGAATACATTCGGGTCTTGGCTACAGTTTGCTCCTAAATCAACATTAATTGCCTCTCCACTACATACAGCCACAGGACTTGCATCGGGCATAGCATCACATGCAGGAGCCGGATCCGGACAAGCATCAGGAGTGAAATTCACGGCAATAGGTCCCGCAGTGTCGCAAATAGTACCAAATTCGTCGAATACCTCAATAAAGAAATACCATGTACCGGTAAGTATCTCAAATCCCGGTTGTGGCAAGGCTCCAGACAGATCAGCAGTAGATGCAAAAGGTAAGAAACCTCCTACTAAATTCAATCCTGCAGTATTTGCCGGATTAAGTAATACTCCATTAGCTGTAGCAGGGAATCCGCTATTACCTCCACCACCTGTCAGTGTCACACCATTACCCTGGTAAGTATTAAAGAATACAAGTTGGACATCACCCGGTATTGTGTCATTGATTACATCAAGTATAAATATGTTGCCATCACACACGGTCAAAGAATCAAATCCCGGAGCAATATCACCTGCATTACAAACGGGCGGTGGAACAAATCCACCTGCATCCACAATGTCTGATTGAGTAGTTGCTTCACCACCATTCACTCCCGGAGATGCCGGACCAGCAGCATTGCCATAACCATCGCCCGCATAATCCCATGTAAATGAAATAGGATCCCCGTCGCCAGCGTCTCCACAAACACCAGTATTAAATCCCGCCGGAGGAGTCATAACAAATGCAAATATATTCGGACTTCCTCCTAAAGGGCTGAAATCAGAATCTCCTACCGGACAAGCCATGGCATCACCATAAGCAATAACATTACCAGCACTGCCTATGTCATTCGCGCTGACACTACTGACAAAATTCCAACCAGTCGGAAATGTAATGGTTACGCAGTCTAGCCACTCATTACTAGCAGAAGTGTACGTCACCGTAACGGTAACCTGTACAGTCCCATCCATATTACATGTATATTCACCAGTTGCGTTTGGCATAGTAATATCGGCACTGACATTCTGTAGACTAATACAGAAAAAGAATATTACCGATAATAGTTTTAAAAGCTTATTTTTCATAATTTAAATAAATATTTTGAATTTCATTAATTACTTCAAGGTGTTTAATTTGGTTTGGTATTTAGTTTTGATGGCAGGATTAGATTCATTCCGAATCATAGTTTCCAGAGCCTTAATTTGGTCTTGCTTCGAAGATGTAGGATTCCATTCTATAGAAGTAGAAGGATTGACGTGCTTATTCCCGAATTTAGAATAGCTATTGGGTGTAGATTGCAATTCAATATTTTTGGCTCCCTCCGTTTTAAGTGTCTTAGCTTTTTTAAGTGAATTCAGTTTTGATTGTACCGCAGCATCAGAATTATTATTTCTAACTGCTTTCAAACCTCCTTTGACCGGGGGGTCTGTCAAATTGTTCGTTGCTAACTGTGTGTTGGCAGTTTGAGTCGTAGAAGTCACAGATGTGTCATTCTGTGTATTTGTCTGTCTCAATAATAATACGATACCAACCAATAACACGGCAACGAATAAAATCGTCGCAAGTAGTCTTAGGTTTCTCATAAAAAAAGGTCTTTTAAAATTGATTTATTAATTAATGTTTATAGGTGCTGAATTATACCAGCGAATATTTATATTGAAATATCTTCAACAACTTTTAAGAGATGTTAAAAGCACTTATATAATCATTTTCACAAATAAATGATGCTGAAAACCAGAAGGTTAGGAGAATAAACTTTTGAAAAAGGGATGCTTGGGCAAAGCCTATTCGGTTTTTAATTGCTCTTTAGATGGCTAAAGTAGTAAAAAAATCAATTATCCGGCAAAATGAATCTATTTTTTTTCAATTAAATTCTAATTTTTTTTGAAAAAGTATATAAGCCGATTAACAATTCCTTAACAAATATTATGATAAAATCAAATATTAAAAAATATTCAACCCAAAAGGTAAAACATTTATTATTCTTATTTAAATAATAAAAAGTCGTATTTTCGCATCAAATTAAAAAAAAGAAAAACTTAATCTTATCATGTCACAAAAAGAAAATTTTATACAAGCCATAAATGATGGTTACACTTTTGAAGGTAAATCCATCATACTCGGCGGTGCTATGCTTGACGGTGAATGTCAGACTGATACCCTCGTCAAAATACCGCTACGCACCATGAACCGTCACGGCTTGATAGCCGGAGCTACGGGTTCGGGAAAAACAAAAACCCTACAGATACTTGCAGAGCAACTT
>CALCMV010000379.1 GCA_937967535.1 uncultured Saprospiraceae bacterium | reverse complement strand
TTTTCAAACTGATAATCAATAGTTTATGGTTTTGGCGAAATATCGGAGAAGGAATTTATCGGGATAAGTGACTGATTCGATATGAAGCCAAGTTCATAAAATATTGGTTATCAGGCAGAAAAATTCCAAACATGCTCTTATATTTGCGCCCATTCGCCTACCTATGTAATATCCTGTATCATTTTTCGTATTCTTATCTGTAAAAATATATAATGCAAAAAGTCCAACGCCACCGCTTCAAAAAAATTATGGTTGCCAATCGCGGCGAAATTGCTATTCGGGTGCTTCGTGCTGCTTCCGAATTAGGTTTGCGAACCGTAGCGATGTACACCCACGAAGACCGCTACTCGTTACACCGTTATAAGGCGGACGAAGCCTATCAAATCGGTGATGACGATGCACCCCTCAAACCCTATTTAGATATTGAAGAAATCATAAAAACGGCAAAAAAGAACGGTGTAGAGGCGATTCATCCCGGCTACGGTTTTTTGTCCGAAAATGTAGATTTTGCGCGAAGATGCCGCGAGGAAGGCATCCGATTTGTAGGACCCGACCCGGAGGTGATGGATATGTTGGGCGATAAAATCAAAGCAAAAACAATCGCTAAAAAACTCGATGTTCCACTTATTCTGGACAATGAACAAGCCATCACTTCCTACGAAGTAGCCGAAGCAGAAGCCGCACGAATTACCTATCCTGTCATGGTAAAAGCCGCCGCAGGAGGTGGTGGTCGCGGCATGCGAGTGGTCAGGTCTCAATCGGAACTTCGTAAGGCATACAGCGAGGCAAAAGGCGAAGCACTAACCGCTTTTGGCGATGATGAAATTTTTATTGAAAAATTCATAGAAAATCCAAAACATATTGAAATCCAGATACTTGGAGATAGGCATGGCAATATCGTTCACCTATTTGAGCGCGACTGTTCGGTACAACGCCGCTTTCAGAAAGTAGTCGAAGTAGCTCCCGCTATTTCCCTCAAACAAGAGACGAAAGACAAACTCTACGAATATGCCCTCCGCCTTGCCCGACACGTCAATTACAGCCACGCAGGTACGGTAGAATTTCTCGTTGACCAAGCCGAAAATATCTATTTCATTGAAGTCAATCCGCGCATACAGGTCGAGCATACGATTACCGAAGAAATTACCGGAATTGACATCGTGCGCTCGCAGATTTTGATTGCGATGGGCTACGAATTGTCGCATCCAACCATTTTCATTAACAAACAAGAAGACATCACCTATAATGGTTGCGCTATCCAATGCCGCATCACGACAGAAGACCCTACGATGGACTTCAAACCCGATTATGGGACACTCGTTGCCTACCGAAGTGCGGGTGGTTTTGGGATTCGATTGGATGCGGGTAGTGCCTATGCAGGCGCGAAGATTTCGCCCTTTTTTGATAGCATGTTGGTCAAGGTGACAGCTTCGGGACGCACGATGGAAGGTGCAGCAGACCGACTACATCGCGCCCTGACCGAGTTCAGGATTCGAGGGGTAAAAACAAATATTGGTTTCTTGGGAAATGTATTAAAAAATGAGACATTTCAAGAAGGAAAAGCAACCGTCAGCTTCATTGGCGACAATCCCGAATTACTCTCTTCACGCCGGGCTTTGGATAGAGGAACGAAGACGCTGCGTTATCTCGGTCATGTCATCGTCAATGGCAATTCGGATGTAAAATATGTTGATAAAGACAAAGTTTTCCGCAAAGCCATAGTCCCAAAATGCGACAGCGATGCTGCCTATCCGAAAGGCACAAAAGACCTTTTGACGGAACTCGGACCGGAGGGTTTTGCTAAGTGGTTGAAGGAGCAAAAAGAAATTCAATATACCGATACCACCTTCCGCGATGCTCATCAATCGCTGTTGGCTACGCGCGTGCGTACCTACGATATGATGCGTGTGGCAGAGGGTTTTGCCCGCAACAATCCAAAGGTATTTTCGATGGAAGTTTGGGGCGGTGCGACCTTTGATCTCTGTCTGCGTTTTTTGAAAGAATGTCCGTGGAGAAGGATAAAACTATTGAGAAAAGCTGTACCAAATATTTTATTGCAAATGCTGCTAAGGGGTTCAAATGCAGTAGGTTATGCAGCATACCCGGATAATTTGGTCGAAAAATTTATAGAAAAAGCAGGCGAAAAAGGCGTGGATGTTTTTCGCATATTTGACTCACTGAATTGGGTGGAAGCTATGCGCGTCAGCATCAATGCAGTGCGCGAGCGTACAGGTGGTTTGGCAGAGGTTTGTTTGTGTTATTCGGGCGATATTTTGGATGAAAAAAAGACGAAATATACGCTGCAATATTACTTGGATTTGGCGCGTCAGTTGGAAGATGCCGGAGCGCATATTTTGGCGATAAAAGACATGGCGGGTTTGCTCAAACCTTATGCCGCCGAGCTACTGATTAAGGAGTTGCAAAAGGCGGTTGATTTGCCGATTCACTTACACACGCACGATACTTCTTCGATTCAGTCGGCTACCTATTTGAAAGCCGTAGAAGCAGGAGTAGATGTGGTGGATGTGGCATTGAGTTCGGTATCGGGTTTGACCTCGCAGCCCAATTTCAATTCG
>CALCMV010000378.1 GCA_937967535.1 uncultured Saprospiraceae bacterium | reverse complement strand
CACCGGAATCAAAAATTTATTATCAATCCAATGAAAATAGGTGAGTGGAAATTGGGGAATTAGAGAACTTGGAAATTAGGAAATTGGGGAACTTGGGAACTTGGAAATTAGGGAATTAGAGAACTTGGAAATTAGGAAATTAGAGAACTTGGAAATTAGGAAATTGGGGAACTTGGGAACTTGGAAATTAGGAAATTAGAGAACTTGGAAATTAGGGAATTAGAGAACTTGGAAATTAGGAAATTGGGGAACTTGGGAACTTGGAAATTAGGAAATTAGAGAACTTGGAAATTAGGAAATTAGAGAACTTGGGAACTTGGAAATTAGGAAATTAGAGAACTTGGAAATTAGGAAATTAGAGAACTTGGAAACTTGGAAATTAGGAAATTAGAGAACTTGGAAATTAGGAAATTGGGGAACTTGGGAACTTGGAAATTAGGAAATTAGAGAACTTGGAAATTAGGAAATTGGGGAACTTGGGAACTTGGAAATTAGGAAATTAGAGAACTTGGAAATTAGGAAATTGGGGAACTAGGGAACTCGGAAATTGGGAATTGTACTTATATCCGAGTTCCCCAATTCCCCAATTCCCCAATTCCCCATTATCCAAATAATAGATAAATATGAAAATTGAACAATTAATAGGCAACACCCCTTTGGTAAAACTCAAAAATATCAATCAGAACGCATCCGTTCAGGTATTTTGCAAATTAGAAGGGCAAAACCCCGGCGGAAGTGTCAAAGACCGGGCGGCGTTCAATATGATTAAATCTGCATTGGACAGACGCGAAATCAGACCCGGCTCAAAACTCGTAGAGGCAACCAGTGGCAACACCGGCATTGCCCTAGCGATGATTGCCCAGTCTATGGGTGTTCACATGACCTTACTCATGCCCGAAACGGCAACGCCCGAAAGAGTAAAAACGATGAAAGCCTACGGTGCAGAAGTCATGCTGACTCCGGGCGATAAGACCATAGAATATTCAAGGCAAAAGGCACAGGAAATGGCAGATTCCGGCGAGTATTTTATGCTCAACCAATTTGCCAATCCCGACAATTATAAAATGCACTACAAAACCACCGGTCCCGAAATTTGGAACGATACCAAAGGACGCATTACTCATTTTGTTTCTGCCATGGGGACTACCGGTACCATCATGGGCGTATCCCGCTATCTGAAAGAACAAAGAAAAGACATTCAGATAGTAGGCACACAACCCACCGACGGCTCGCGGATTCCGGGTATCCGTAGATGGTCGCCCGAATTTTTGCCCAAAATATACGAACCCCAACGAGTAGACCGCATCATTGATGTAAGCCGCGAACAAGCCATCGAAATGACCAGAAGAATGGCACAAGAAGAGGGCATCATGGCAGGTATGAGTAGCGGTGGTGCTTTGACAGCAGCCATGCAGATAGCCAATGAAATTAGCGATGGAGTCATCGTTTGTATTACTTGCGATAGAGGAGATAGGTATCTTAGCTCGGACTTGTTTGACTAAGTTTTGCCACAAAGACACAAAGAATTTTCATGCTTATCAGCAATTTATACTTTGTGTCTTGGTGTCTTTGTGGCAGTTTTTAATTTTGAATTATGTTTACCAAAATTTCCTCTGTTCAAAGTCCAAATTTATAAGACTATCTAATTTCGATATGGTCTGGTTCTTTTTCATAAATCCAAATTAAAAACTCTGCGGACAATCAAGCGATAAGCTATGGCAATATTTTTCAAATTGCCCAAAACACATGTTTACCTTCCTATATAACATTTTTTTTTTTTTATCTATTAAGGGATTAAAACCCAACAAAAAAACAATAATAGCGTAAAACACCAATGCAAAATCGTCCCTAACTATGAATATGATTGAAAAAACCATATTATTAGGTGCAGATAAAAACGCATCTGGTGCAGAGCATCTAAAAGAACTGCTAAAGCTCAATGAGTTAGCAGAAGAATTATCTGTCAAAGAACCTGATGAGGCTTTGAAGCATACAGATGAAGTGATTCGCAAAGGGGTAGAATACTACCATTGGGCGGAAGTGGCTAAGGCGTATAATACGCGAGGTACAGCTTATTGGCACAAAAGCAACTATACCGGATCGATTGAGTCTCACGAACAGGCATTGCAAATTTGGCAATCGCTGTCCGATAATAAAGGTATCGGCAGGTCTTTTATTGGTATTGGCAATGCCAATCTTCGTAAGGGAGATTTTCATAAAGCACTCAAACATCTTCAGAGCGCCCTACCGCATTTTGAAGAAGCGGATTATGCGGAGGGTATTGCGAGTATTTACAATAATATAGGAGTGATTTATAAAAATTGGGGCGATTACGAAAAAGCCGCCATGTATTATCACAAAGCCCTCGAAATCAAAGAAAAAAGTGAAGCCCCGAAAGGCAGTATTGCCAATTCGTACAATAATATCGGCATTTTATATGTCTTTCAGGAAAATTATCCCAAAGCACTCGAATACATTCAGATTGCAGAAAAAATCAATCGGGAATCTAACAATATCAATGCGCTGGCAGACAATTATAACAATATCGCCCTCATCCACAATCGAGAAGGACGCAATGATGAAGCCCTGAATTATCTCAACGAATCGCTCAAAATGAAACGCGAATTGGGAGATAAAACAGGCATGACCGTATCGTACCGCGAAATAGGAGAAGTACACAAACAACAAGGAAAATACGACGAAGCCCTCAAAAATTATCTGGAAGCCCTGAAGATTCGTGAGGAAATTGACTCGCGCAATGGCATCGGTTTTTTCTGCAACCGCATTGGCGAGACACTCATGTTGATAGGTAAATTTGACGAGGCGATCAGCTATTTGAAGCGCGGCTTAAAAATCAATCTTGAAATCGGTTCAAAAGCATTTGCCAAAGAAAGTTATCAATACCTCTCCAAGACTTACGCATTCAAAGGCAATTACGAAAAAGCCTATCAGCACCTTTCTCAATACATCAATGTAAAAGATGAATTATTTAGCGAGGAGCGCACCAAAACCATCAACGAAATACAAACGAAATACGAAGCCGAAAAGAAAGACCTCGAAATTGAAAAACTCAATATGGAACAACAACACCTCATAGACATCAACAACGAACTCGAACTTTTTGCCGGAAAAGCCGCCCACGACCTCAAAGAACCCTTGCGTATGATGAGCAGTTATAGTGGTTTGCTCAATATGCGATATGCCGAAAATCTGGACGAAGACGGGCGCGAATACGTTGATATCATACAAAGTGCCGCCAAACGCATGAGCAATTTGCTCAATGGACTGCTCGAATATGCACGTTCAGGCGCAGCCAATGTCAGAAAAGAAGACATTGACCTCAATGACATCCTCTCTCATGTAGAACACAACCTCCAATTGACCATCGAAGAAACCGGCGCACAGATTTTGTACGATACGCTGCCGGAGGTACTTGCTACACCTTCCTCTATGTTGCAGTTATTTCAGAATATCATCGCCAATGGTATCAAATTTCGAAAGAAAGATATTGTACCTACTATCAAAATCAACTACGAAAAGCAAAGTAGTGACTACCTGTTTTCTATTGCAGATAATGGCATAGGTATTCCCGATGAACAAAAAGAACAGGTTTTTGAAATATTCAGACGTTTAAATTCAAGAAAATACTATTCCGGCTCAGGTATCGGGCTGGCAACCTGCAAAAAAATCATCGAAGGACTAGGCGGAAACATTTGGTTAGAATCAACACATGGAGTAGGAACAACCTTTTACTTTACGATTCCTTTTGCAGTATAAACTCCTGTCAGCCTGTCACATTATGTCATTTCTTTATAAAACCTCGAATCTTCCCATTTTGTAACTTCGCTACTAGTGGTTGTCCTATCACATTAAGTACACTTAGGCACTTAGTAAGTGGTTGCTGAACTAAGCGATAGAACATTCTCATCCAATCAATAAAAGGTATTATTTCAATTTTTGGTGGTTCAATTATGATTCATGCTTGCATTGTTTCATGCTTCGATTAGTGTAAATTTTTCATTAAGCGAAAAATTACAAAGCAATACGACCATGAAACAATCGAATCTTGAGTCTGCATTAAAAATAAGAAAAACCATTTTAACGAAATTTAATTTTTAATTAAAATAATAATTATAATAAAATTATGTAAATACGTCATTCTTAAATTTTTAAAAATTAAAAATATTAATTATTTATTTTTTTTATTGTGGTTTTTAATATAAAAATAAAATTTCAAATTTTTTGATTTTCTATACTCTCTAATGTGGACTCAATCAGGAAAATACAAGAGCATCGCTAATAATATCTTCGCCAAATTTTGAATTATGAATTTTGAATGAGTGAATGATTTTAAATTATATTTTATTTTTTACTGATAATTAATAACTAACAATTAAGTATTTTTTAACAGTCAAAATTTTTCATTCATCCCGATAATTATCGGGACAAAATTGGCGAACACATTGCGCTAAGTACACAATAACATAAATATCATGCAAAGAAAAATTACCTTATCTATCATTATGTTGTTCATAGTCCCTTATTTGTATGGACAAAATGTAGGAATCGGAACACCCAATCCTGACTATACCCTTGATGTCAATGGTCAATTGAGCATCAACGATTATATCTACCACAATGACGATGTGGGAGAAAATACCTACATGGGTTTTGCTGCCGAAGATACTTGGGAAATCGTAGCGGGCGGCAATGAATTGGCGATGGCTGACGGTCTAGCCAACGAGTTTATTGTCAATCAGGCAGGGGCACAAACCAAGATGCGCGTAGTAGGCGATGGCATTGACCACTTGATACTTACCGACCCCAACACTAACCGCGTAGGTATTGGAACGGCTACGCCCGATTATCTGTTGGATGTAGAAGGTAGCCTGCGCGTAGTGGGTGATGGTATCGACCATTTAATATATGCAGATAGCGACAATAACAGAGTAGGTGTGGGTACAAATGCCCCACAACACTTACTTGATATAGATGGTAGTATGCGTGTAGTAGGCGATGGCATTGACCACCTAATATATGCCGATAGTGAAAACAACAGAGTAGGTATCGGACAAGCAACTCCGATGTATTTGCTTGATATTAAAGGCGATATGCGTGTAGTGGGCGATGGTATTGACCACTTGTTGTACATCAATACAGATGCCAATAGAGTAGGTATCGGCACAGATACACCGGCTCAAATGCTGGATGTACAAGGCACGACCCGTACAAGAGGACTTGAATTTGTCAGCCCCTTCACCGGTGCAGTGACCACATTCGAGCAAATGAGTACCGGAATGGAAACCTATACAGGTGGCAACCCAACAGGCGGCACCGTTAGTATGAATATCAACTTCCCCACATTCTATACCACGCCTCCAAATGTACTTGTGACCGTCAAAGGCACAGATACAGGCTTGGAACTTGATGCAGTCTTTGTGGCTTCTGTCAGGAGTGCCAATTCGAGTGGTGTCAACATCAATCTTTATAGAGCAGACGAAGGAGCTATGGGCAATCATTCATGGACACAAAATCTCATCATCACTTGGATGGCTTGGGAGTAATTTTATGAGTTGTTGAATTGATGAGTTGTTGAATTGTTGTGTTGTTGAATTGTTGTGTTGTTGAAAAAAGTGGAATAGTTATCACAACAATTCGTCAACCCAACAACTCGTCAACTCGACAATTCAACAATTCAACAATTCAACAATTCGTCAATTCAACAATTCAACAACTCGTCAACTCAACAATTCAACAATTCGTCAACCCAACAACTCGTCAACCCAACAACTCGTCAGTCAACACAACAATTTCAAACATGGAAAAAAATCAGCAATACAAGGAGGCTATAATATCAAAATATTCAAGTAATATTCTAAGACTTTTGCTGGCAACCGCGATTATTTGTGGCTTGCTTACCCAGGGAAAAAGTCAGCAAAGCCACGAATTATTTATTGCCGGGCAAATGTATCTAGAGCAAGGGGCAAATGTATATGTTGTTGGTGATGTGCATATTAACAGTGCCGTCGGCGAACTCAATAATGACGGCTTGCTACACTTGCAAGGTGATTTGTATAAGTCAAATAATGCGCGATATCGGGATATAGGTTTGGGTACCGTTATTTTTAATAACCAACAAATCCCAACTACGCTCGGACAATCTATTTTCGGTGATTTTACCGGTATCAATGCTATCAGCAATGTTGCCATAAGTAGCCCTGTGGTTGGTTCATTATTCCGATTGCGTTCCGGCAGTTTGGAGGTCACCAATAGCCTTCAAATGACAGAAATTGTAATCCGTACAGATGATGCAAGTCACGGTGGCGATGGCATCATGTATGCCAACGAACTCTATATCAACAATCCCGACCCCAATGCTTTACAACTATTTGGCAATCCCCTGTCTACTTATATCGAAGGCAAACTTCGCAGAGCAATAACGGCAGGCAATACATATGCTTTTCCCATTGGTACGGGAATGGGTGAGCGCGAGCCTTTTGAATTAAGTTTTCATAGCGCACCACAAGATTTCAATGTCTTGAGTTATTTCCAACACCAACAAGATAATTCTGCCAATTTCTCAACAACTTGTAACGGGTTAGATTATCAGGGCATCTTATCAACCGGACGCTGGGTAACAACACCATCAGAAGCAACGGGTTATGCCTACGATGTCACCTTGCAACCCGGAACGAATTTAATAGACCAACACGGACAAATGGACAATATCATCGCCGAAGGCGGTGCATTGACAGAAAGCTGCCCCGATGCTACTATCTTCAAAGCACAAAACCTCAACAGTTTGTCTTACTTCGACATCATTGGGCTATCTCCAAATCTGGCGATTGAACTTGACCGTATTTGGGCAGAAGCCGAAGACAATGACATCAAAATTTACTGGACGACCGCCTCCGAAACCAATAATCTCGGCTTTGAATTGGAACGCAGCACCGATGCCATCAACTTTGAACCCATCAAGTGGATAGCCGGACAAGGCAACAGCCTCATTTCCACCGATTACAAATACATTGATAGCAATGTAGATGAAAATATCGTATATTATTATCGCCTAAAAGCTGTCGAAACAAGTGGCAAAGAAGAGTATTCGCCCATTGTATCTGCCTCATTGGGCAGTAGTGCCGACGATGTACCGGTATTCCCCAACCCGATACGCCAGAATGAAAGCCTCTCATTCCTTGCAATTAGCGATGGCAATTCACAACTCAAAATATTCAATGAATCAGGACAATTGATATTTAGCCATCAATTTTCAGCACTCAAAGGCGAGATTGTCAACTTTACCGTTCCGCCCCTTACCGCAGGTCTGCACCTCGTCACTATAAGCAATGGCGAATATACCAAACGAACAAAACTGGTTAGTATCAGGAATTAAATGAGTGTGTAAAATATTAGGGGCAATCAGATATGAAAAGCCAAAACACATACTACTGCACATCTTTAATTTTGTCACAAAGACACGAAGGCACAAAGAATTTTCATGCTTATCAGCAATTTATATTTTGTGTCTTTGTGGCAGTTTTCAATTTTGAATTATTTTTAAACACTTGGATTCAATTCATAAACAAAATCTTAGTTGCCACATGTTCCAGTCCGTCTCTACTTGTTGCATATACGATATACACGCCGGAGGAGGCGCGGCGACCATTGTAGTCATTGCCATCCCATACGGCTTGACCGCCGAGTGAGGTGGTTTCGTACATCAAAGTACCACTGACATCGGTGATTTTGACATTCGCATTTTCGACCAATCCTTTGACAGCTATGATGCCATCATAATCAGGACGTACCGGATTGGGAAAAGCATAAACATTGTTGAAAAAATTGCCACCATCCGTTGCTTCGGCACGATACGAAATGATGCCTTTTCCTGTACCGATAAACACTTCGCCCGTACTCCCGTCAATAGCAACATCTATGATTTCATCGCTAAAAATCGGACTATTTTGCGTATTAAATTCGAGGAGTTCTTCTTGTACATCTTCATCCAAAAGAAACAGCCCGACATCCGTACCGACCCATTTTTGATTCGCCCCGTCAATCGCTATCGTATTGATGGCGATGTCTTTGAAGAGGTATTCATCATCATCGCCTTCTTCAAAAACGGGTTTGCGCCCCGGGCATCCATCGTCAAATATTTGCCCTGTACATTCAAAAACGAGCAAGCCTCTGCTTGTACCGACCCACATATTGCCATCGAGGTCGAGCGCAAGTGATTTGACGGCATCGCTTTCCATCTCCGAGTTATTTTTGTTGACTATCAGATAACGGTCGTCAGTTGTATTATCAAGCGTACCGCCATCGTCAAAAACCAAAAATCCATCTGCCGATTGTCCTGATGCAAACCATTTATAACCATTAAAATCTACGACCACCTGCGTAGGAAAACTATAAGATACCGAAGGCGCAAAAGTATGCCAAGTCCCATCCGGTTGGAGTACCGCGATGGGAGAAGGGGCAGCATAATTGGTCATCCAAAGATTGTCGTCGCGGTCAAAGGTGAGTCCTGCGATACGCAAGCTAAAATCATCACCAATTGGTCTTTGAAGCGGTGAATTGTTGTCGTTGTAATAGGTCATTTCGGTGCCGTCAAATTCTAGCAAACCACCCGTATATGAACCCGCAAAGATACGCCCATCCGAAGGACGTACAGCAATAGTCACAAAATCCAGATAATTGCGCTCGCCGAGGTCGGGGAATGTTTCCGGTTCGTAATTTGACCATTGATTTTGAGCATATTGGTAAAAACCGTCATTTCTACCTCGACGTTGCCAGAGGGGTTTTACGGAGGTAGAAGCCACCCACACCTCGTTTTGATGCACTACAATCTCCCCCACCGAACTCGAATTCGGACCGTTTACCTCATATTCTTGTGCGCTACCCGTAGCAGTATCAAAACTACCCGGACCACGAAATCGGTCGGCAATCCATACAACTTCGTTGGCATCTTGTATCGCTTCGGCAGTAGATCCGACCAAATTGCCATTGGTGATGCTCTGTGCCGTACCATCCAAAGCAATCAAATTTACGCGGTCAAAATTGCCGGTACGCGCTGCGATTAATTTGCTGACACCGCCATGTAAGGAGGCAATTGCGCGGTCTTCATGGTAAAAAAACGCCCATTCATTGCCATCGTATACGTATAAGGTATCGTTGACATCAGCATACAATTTGCCGGAAAATGCTTCATTGACATTAGAGTAATAAGCGGAGGGCAAACCCTCTGTTTCGCCTATTTTTTCCCAGTTGGAAAAATTGGCTTGGAAGAGTTCGCTTGTATTCAAGGGAGTACGGTACAAGCCGTCTTCAGTGGAGGCATAAAGGAAATTCTCGTAAATTTCCACTGAATTGACCCGTAAATTGGTGAAGGTCGTAAAACGGATTTCGGCTTGCTCCATATCCAATTTTACGATACCAAAACCCGTCGAAAGCCAAGCAAATTGTTCCTGAAAGCGAATATGATAAATCCGGCTATCGCCCGTAATGCCTTCGTCTTTTATCGCAGAAATATTAATCACATTATTATTATCAGCAAGCACCAAATCTATATTGCTGTTGGTGTAGGCAATCAGGAGTGTATTATTGTGATTGTTAAAATTAATTCGTTGAATGCCGGCATCGGTCAAACCGGTTACTTTATTGAGCAATTCAATAGAATTATCATCTTTGTTCAATAGAAAAACGGATTCCGTTCCTGCAAAATAAATCGCTTCTTCACTCTGCGTAACGGATACCGCAAAAGTATGAGGCAGATGCGACCGCCAATCGCCAATAGAAAGGTCTTGTGCTTCGATTTGGAGGCAGCAAATTGTGAGTATAGTCGTGAGTAGGTACTTCATGATTCAATGAAAATTTGGTGATGTTCGACTAAAGTATGCTTAACGCAATACGAGAGTGTTAACAGTTAATTAACTCATTCCCTTGTCGAAATATTACACAAAGTACCGAAAAATCAATCGTCATTCTGATTTGTGTTCAGAATCTGTCCGGATTTTAACACCATTTCGAACAGCTAGAGAAAATTCATGAATTTTCTCTAGCTGTTCGAAATCTTGCCGTCCACGATAGCTGTCGTTATGTACTGTGAAATTTAGCTAAAATGTTAAGTTCTGATTATGAGAAAGATAAAATATTTTCCCCAATTACACCTTCCCAAAAAAATCGTCATTCCGCGCTACGACGCGGAATCTGCCCGGGTTTTAGCACCATTTTAAATGGAAGCTCTTGTTGACATTCTGCCGAGACCTGGCAGATTCCAAATCAAGTTTGGAATGACAGTTTATTTTTATTTTTTGTTGGAAATTTTTAATTGCGCTTCGTCTTCTTCTGTCAATGTTTTTTTGGTGGCATGAATAAATTCATACGCCGTATCGAGTGCATTTTGGTGAATATCAACACCGGGTTTTGATTTGGCGAATTTTACCAAGTCAGATGCCTGTAAAGTATTGCGTAATTTGGTGGTGAGGTCGTCGGAAAATTTTTCGCGACTTAGCCAGCCGAGTATTTCGTCGGTGGTAGATTCAAGGGCATTTACGCCATAACGATTTTCGAGATATTCTCTGAAAATATAGGTCAGGCGCGTGTAGTATTCTTTTGTTTTATCTTGTTGCCAGAGTTTTTCTTTTTCCAATATATTTAGTTTTTCCAATGCGGGAATATGTGCGGGTGGTACGTAGATAGGTTCGGGTTCAGGCTCTTTTTGGTTGCGACGACGAAGCCACCAAATCAGAAGAACCACTAAGGCAATTATCGCCAGAAATGTCCCAATCATCGTAGCGATTTCGCGCAATGTAATCGGTACATTTCGGATGGGTTTGATGGGCGCAATGAAGGTACTGTCAATCTGCAAAGTGAGTACTTGCAATTCGAGTGGCTTGGAGTAGAGGGTTTGATTGCCATATTTGAATGGCAATTCGGGAATACGATAAAAGCCTGAATCAAAAGCTGTTACGGTGATATTTTGTTGAATGGTAAGTTGGGTCGCAGAGGCTTGAAGGGTATCAGGTTGGTTGGTTTTGAGGATTTCCAAATCGCCCAATTGCTGTGCAGTAATCACCGGAAATTGTACCGCGACATTTGGAGGTGAAGTGACCTGCAAATGCAAATCCGTTTGGTCGCCGATGAGTATAGTGGTGCTGTCCAAAAGGGCTGCTACACTGACCTGCGCTTTTGTATTTGCAACAAAAAAAGAAATAAATATTGTGAGTAGTATCGTGAATGGTGGATTCCCAATTCCTAATTGGTTTTGCAATTTATTAAAAATCAACATGCTAATTAATTCTCTACAAGTAAGTGGAAGTACAAGTTTATCCCGTACAGTTGTCGGGAAAGTTTAAGTTTAAATAAGTAATTCATTTTCAATGAATTATCATAATTAAAAGTGTCGCTTAGTTCAGTCCACCCACTTACCAAGACAGAATTAGATTTAGAATGTATTTGAAGGCTATCGGTTCTTAGTTTATAGCTTTTAAACAAGTTCTAAAGATAATTCTGTCTTGGTACTTAAATTCATTG
>CALCMV010000377.1 GCA_937967535.1 uncultured Saprospiraceae bacterium | reverse complement strand
ACTACCTCGTGAATGGTACAAAAAACTGGATTACCAACGGCGGTACCTCCAGCCTGCACCTCGTCGTCGCACAGACGGATGCGGAGAAAGGACACAAAGGTATCAACGTCTTGATAGTCGAGGCAGACAGCCCCGGCGTAGTCGTTGGTGCGAAGGAAGACAAGCTCGGTATTCGCTCGTCTGATACGCACTCTATCATGTATAATGATGTGAAAGTACCCAAAGAAAACCGTATCGGCGAGGATGGTTTTGGGTTCAAATTTGCGATGAAAACGCTCAATGGCGGACGCATCGGTATCGCAGCACAGGCACTCGGCATCGCCGCAGGTGCATACGAACTCGCCCTCGCTTATTCGCAAGAGCGCAAGGCATTCGGCAAGCCGATTTCCAAGCATCAAGCTATTGCATTTAAGTTGGCAGATATGGCTACTGACATCGAAGCAGCACGTATGCTCGTCTACCGTGCGGCATGGCTCAAAGACCAAGGAATGGACTACACTTCAGCAGCAGCAATGGCAAAGGTCTTTGCCTCAGAAGTAGCCATGAAACACAGCGTAGAAGCCGTACAAGTACATGGCGGTTATGGTTTTGTGAAAGAATATCATGTGGAAAGATTGATGCGCGATGCAAAAATTACACAAATATACGAAGGCACTTCCGAGATACAGCGCATGGTCATTTCACGCCAGATTTTGAAGGGAGAGACGTATATTCCGATTGTGGTGCCAGGCTATGCGGAGACTGTGGGCTAGTGATAACTCAATTGTAATAAATTAGAAAAACCGTCATTCTATAATTCAATATGGAATGACGGTTTTTTTATATTTGCGCGATGCTACACCATTTAGCAAATTGAACGCTTTGCCATCGAAGGGACAGCCGATTTCTGCATTTGAGGATAAAGATGCGGCTTGGTTGATGGTCTTACGGGGGATTAAGAAATTGCTGGCACCGTAGCGTGGTACTTCCAGTCCGCGCCTCGCGTATATTTTGCAAATCTAAGGAGGAACGGGCTGGAAGCACCGTTCTACGGAACGCGGACTGGAAGTGCCGCGCTACTATCATTTCACCAACTCCTCCAAAGCCCGCATACTCTCCTGATTCCCTTCTTCATAAAATGAATTGAGCACATCAATCTTGCTACGCGGCGTGATATGCCAACTCACCGAAGCCCTTTTTTCCTCTTCTGCCGGACGATACACAAACTCAACAAGGTCAATTTTATCCTTTCCGAGGGCTTGGATGACAGCGTTGAGTTGTCCGTCATTGCTGTAATCTTGCCAAGTATTGATATTGGCTGCTGTGCCGAGAGGATTGAGCAGTCGCCCCATGAGTGTTGTGCGTTTTGCCTTGCTAAATTCATTGAGTTTGTCAATATCGCGCATTTGCAAGATGAGTACGCCGCTTGTATTTTCCTTAATCCAATCACTAAAATTCAACACAAAACGACTTGCGGCAAAAATCCCGTAATTATCGCGCCATCCTGCGTCTATCATACGCATGGGCGGGTCACTCGGCAGATAGGCATTGGGCAGGATATAGGGAAAAGTCGCGTTCATACGCAGCGCACTCGCAAGGCGCAAACTATCCGCATCCTGCTCGGCAAACATACGGCGAAACTCCACCGCGTCGGGTTCAGGATTGAGTTTGTCGGCGGGTTCGGTAAAAGGTTGGCTCATGTAGCTCACGCCCACAGGCGAAATGTGAACCTGTCGCAAATTTGCCGCCGAAACGGGCGACAAAATCATCATCGGAATCAGGGCATCTTCTTCGGCTTGGCGATAGGCAGCGATATTTTTCTCCAAAATACCGTCTGTATTTTCCATTAATTGTTGTTCAAAAATATAGCCTCTGTCTTTATAATATTTGCTGCCGTTATAATCAAATTTGAGCCAGGGGACAAAAATATCGCTGGCAAGCACAGAGAAAACTATCGGATTGAGCAAGTCTTCTGCCGATTTATCGACATATATAGGGTCGTAGATGTTGATTGAGTCATTGGTTTTACTTCTTAATAAAATTTCCCGAAAATATGCCGCGCCAATCATCCCTCCCGATGCACCTGTGATGAGTGCTGTGTGTTCCATAAGTCTGCCTTTGAGGAGGCTATCTGCTTTTTGAAGTACATTTATCGTAAAAACGCTCTGTCGAATACCACCGCCACTCGTACACAAAATCACCATGCGCGGTTGGCGGATGAGTCGTCCGCGTCCGAATTTATTGCGCCATTTATTGAGAATTTTGAGGGTAGCCGCACGGTCTTCTTCGATAATATCAGGACTCGTGAAACTATCGAGTCGGGCATAATTGTAGGGTGCTTTTTCGGTGTCATAATTGAGTCCGTAGGCGCGATTTTCAAATTCGACCGGAAGCCCGGAGAGCGCATTGAGTCCCAAAAGCAAGACGATAAATGCCGTAGCCCGCCAACTGCCCATCCAATAACTCAATGCCCCGACTATACTCATCAGCACTGCCGAAAAAATAAAAATTCCTCCGGCAGCAGGAATACGCAGATAAACGTTTTCCATAAAAAGTCCCATGATGAATAGAGAAAAAATACTTAGTATTTGAGCGATAATGGCATTCTGATGATTTTGCCGAAAAACACGGTGCAGCCATTCGATAGGATAATGCTCTACGGCGCGAGCCATACGGGGCTTTAGCCGAAGCGATAAATAAGTATCTACCCGACAGGCTTCTTTGAAAATATCTTCGGGGTCGTCGGTAATATCTTTGCGGTTTTTGAGGAGCAAAGGCAAATCTTTTTTAAACCTTCTTCGTATGATGTCAATATCGCTATTAGTCAGTTGAAAGTACAGCGCACCAAGCAGCAACATCGAAATTCCACCCAAGAAAAAACCCAATATATCAAACACAATACTGTATTCGGCTGCCATTTGATTATACCATTGATAATTAATAATTTTTGCCAAATAAAAAATTACGAAAGCAAGGGGAATCAGGGAGTTATTGAGAAAAAATTTGACAAAAGGACCATTGAGCGAAGCCAAAAAAGGAAAGCGATAACTATACAGAATATAGGTCGTAATATTCCAAATCATCAGAAAACCACCAAAGGTAAAACCCATCCACCAGAAACTCCAGAAATTGGTATTGCCCAAATATTCGGGTGATAAAAAAAGGTCTTGGATGCCATATACACTCCCAATGCCCCCAAAAATCATCAAGACAGGCATCAACCACAAAAACAATAAGAATTGATTATTTTTAATATGTAAAATAAGCAATTGGACAGGAAATGAATAAAAAATCCCCTTCATAGTGTTCGCTATTCTTTATACTCTATTTGTCGTTTGATTTTATGCAAAAAACTACTCTAGTGCCATTATTCGTTGACTCGTTGATTCCTTATTCGTTTTTTAACTAATTAATAATCAATAATTTACTGTAATTTTAAATTGTCAATAAATTACGAATTAAAGCACTATACACTTTGATTTTGCTTATTTTTAAGTGAGAAAATAAAGGCTAGCCGTTTAAGTTTGCTTGCGGGATAGTACTCGTCTGACGAAGGTTTTTGTGAAATGTAGTGATTTGTCTCATAAAATATTCGCATTGAATAAAGAGATTCGTCTGACGAGTATTCGCTTTAGGCAAAGTTAAATGG
>CALCMV010000376.1 GCA_937967535.1 uncultured Saprospiraceae bacterium | reverse complement strand
GCACTACGGTGAAAACTATGGGTCGGTGAAATTTGATGTGAGGTAAAGTTTGAGACAGCCCAAGAAATCTATAAGGTTTTCGAAAACCTTATAGATTTGTAACCAGACTTTTATGCTACCCACAGTTTTCACCGTAGTGCCACTTAAAAAAATAACATCAATATTAGGACGCACGAACGGGAATACTGTTCGTGCATTTTTACTGATTTGTACAGTATGAATGGAGTCGTCAAATTAGTCAATTCGATTTTAACAAAAAAACTCATCAAACGGATGTGTTTATAAAATATCTATTGATGGATACAAGAACCATCCAAACACATTCGTCTGATGAGTTTTAATTCAAACAGATAAATAAGCCCAATAAGTGAGAAAAAATATTCATTCACTCACTCACTCACTCATTCACTCATTTTTACTTTCTATAAATAGTTTTTTGTCTCACACCATTGTCGTATACTGTGATGAAGGCTCTTTCGTTGCCGCGTTCTTTGACGGAGGCTAAAGCACGGCGGGCATCTTCGAGGGTATAAAAGCCATCGAGCATTACGCGCGTGAATGTGCCTTTATCATTTTGAATATCTTCCAAAACGATGCTGCCCAAGTCCAACAGTTTTTCGTGGCGTTCCGGTCTGTATCTTTTGGTGGCGGTGAGTTGGACGCGGTATACTTTGCCCGAACTGACCACATTATCGGTATACACAGGAGCAGGAGTGTAGGTGGTGGTGCTTGGACTGGTATACGTGGTGTATGTGTCGGCTGCGGTGGTCGTTGTAGTGGTGGTCGGACTTGTTGTACTATTGCCATAACCCAATGAGTACGAGCCTTGCACTCCGGCAGGTGGCTCGGTGAAGGTCGGCGAAATACCAATCACCCAATAACCTTCTTTGGTTTTGATGGCTTCGGGGTATGCTTCGTTGTAGCCATTGCTTGTGGTCGTTGTGGGGCTTGTCGTTGTGGTGGTGGTGCTTGTGCTGATGGGTTGTGTAGCTTGCGCTTCATTGACGGGGGTACGGGGTACGCTTTCTATGAAGGTGGCGGGTTTGGTGGTATCGGCAGTAGCTTCGGGTAGTTTTCCTATACGAAAGCTGCTGTCTTGAGCAGTCATGCACGTGCATGTACAGGCGAGCAATAATGTAAGTATATACTTTTGCATAATCTATTGAAATTCCAAAAAATAAATTCCAAATTTCAATTGAAACATATCACTAAAGAATGGTGAAAAAATAAACTTTCGATTTGCTTACGCACACTTTCAAATTGCTAAGGAACAAATTGAAATTAAAATTAAAAATTAACTGATAATCAGTTGATTGTAATTTGCAAAATGTAAAGTTATTTTTTCACCGTTCCTAAAAGAAAATCTATGCTAAATCGAAACCTTAATTTGTTAAGCGTTACTAATTGAAATTTGGAATTGAAATGATTTAATAATGAGAATTTTTTATGTCTACAAATTTACGAAATTAATGCTTAATGGTCAATCATTAATAATTAATATATAATAATTAAGAATTAATAAAATGAAAAAGCAAGTATTTTTTCATTGACAGCATATTTAGCAGTCCAAAATTTGCGACTTGAGCTATATTAGTAGCCTCTCATCAAATAGCGACTGTCTCCCATTTCGAGCATCGAAACGGCATTTTTATCGTTGAGATATATCGTGATTTCGCCAATATTGGTGTCCATTACAATCGCATATTTTGATTCTCTGTTGCCGCTGGTCGTGCGTTTCCATTTTCTAATGGTATAGACTTCTTCTTTCAGGTTGCCGGCTTCTTCATTGTAGCGAAGTACCATGCTGTAAGAGCGTTTTTCTTTTGGTGCTTTTTCTTTTTTCTGTTTTGCTTTTGGTGTTTTGACGGGCATGGCATCTGCGGGAGTATCAAATTCATCTTCAAATTCTTCATCTTCCGGTGCTTCTTCACCATCTGCCATTCTGAAAAAACCTAGGTCTGCACCTGTTGTCTCATTGTCGTCTTCGAGGTCGTCGAGTTCATCTTCGAAAAGCTCTTCTTCGACTACGGCGACTTCTTCTTTCTGCTTCTTTTTGGGTGTTTTTTTGGCAATGATTTCTTCTTTTACGGGTTTGGTTTTTATTTCAACATCTTCAATAAATTCCATCGAAACATCATCTTTGATGTATAGGCGGTTGGATTTGCTGCGCGTAAGTACAAAATGCGGACGAACAGTGCTGCCCCAAATCTCGGTATCGTCCGAAAAAACCAATTCATTTTTATCCGTAAAAAAATCGCGGTCTTTTTGTTTTTGCGTTTTCGAAAGTCCGGCTTGGTAATAAATGACCTCATCGTGATTGCGCGAACGGCGGAAGATGTATGCGTCAATATTTTTATTATCATCCAAAATTACTTTCAGACTACCTTGTTTGGAGGGGTCTTTGGAATCAAGGGTGTGGATGCGTAATACGCGCCCGTTTTCTCTTTCGATTCGATTGATACCGTAAGAACCTGCCACATCGCCGCCTTGCACTACGAGGTAGGCGCGTGTGATGGAGAAGGTCACTTCGCCGGGATGGAGTTTGCCATGACTGCCACTGGCATCTTCCCATTCATTGGGTACAAGTGTATAGCCGTACAGTTCTTCCGCTTGGTAAAACTGACGGTCTGTAACATAAGTATATTGTGTCTGCTGTGCGACTGCCATAAAGCTGAGGCATAAAAAGAAAAACAGTAAATTTGTAATTTTCATATCTAAAATGACTAATAGAAGTAAATGAATAGATGAGTAAATGTTTTCAATGTAAAAAACATGCAATGTGTCAATGAATTAAATATTGTCGCATTAAGGCATTTTTGCATTATCGCGTTGACATTTACTCATTCACTCATCTATTCATTTACTCATTATAACTATTAAGACGGGCTTTACTTGATTTGGTTAAAGATTTACCATAAATTATTCCAAAAATAGTAAGGCTTTTCTTACAATTCAAATTTTTAACATTTTTGCTTGCTATGTTCTTTGTATCTTGTCCGTTGTTTTATGTTTTTTGTATTCTATCTACTTACATTTTGCTTATTTTGAAATGAGAAAAAACATTTGAAATTATAAAATTTATTTAATTTTATAATAAACTTATAATATTCTACTGAACAATAATTTTATTTAAATTGTAATTAACTGATTATTAATTTTTTACACCGAAATTAAAAAAAGAAAGCACGATATATCTCCCCCTTTGGAGGGGGTTGGGGGGTGGA
>CALCMV010000375.1 GCA_937967535.1 uncultured Saprospiraceae bacterium | reverse complement strand
AACCACGTCTGCACCTGCGCCACAGCCATCAACTGCAAGTGCTTCATTTTCAAGAGGAACGGAGCGCAAGAAGATGAGTCGTATGCGCCGCACGATAGCCAAGCGATTGGTTTCAGCGAAAAATAATACGGCGATGTTGACGACTTTCAACGAAGTGGATTTGACGAATATCATTGCTTTGCGGAAGAAATATCAAGAGCAATTTGTAGAAAAATACGGTGTCAAACTCGGCTATATGTCGCTTTTTGCGAAGGCATGTGCCAAGACGCTCATGGAGATGCCCGATGTCAATGCACGACTGGACGGCGACCACCTTGTTTACCATGATTATGCGGATATTTCGATAGCTATCTCGACACCTACGGGCTTGGTCGTGCCGCCGGTTCACAATTGCGAATCGCTGAATTTTGCAGAGATAGAATTGAAAATCAAAGCATTGGCAGCTAAGGCACGCGAAGGGAAATTGACGCTTGATGAAATGTCGGGCGGTACATTTGCTATCACCAATGGCGGTATTTTCGGTTCTATGATGAGTACACCGATTCTCAATGAGCCACAATCTGCAATACTCGGTATGCACACCATCCAACAGCGTCCGATGGCGATAGATGGAGAAGTCAAAATCCGCCCGATGATGTACCTCGCGCTCTCGTATGACCACCGCGTGATTGACGGTAGTACTTCGGTGACTTTCCTTGTGAAAGTGAAGGAATTGTTGCAAGACCCGACTACTTTGTTGTTGGATTTGTAAGAAAACAAGGACGGTGGTTTGTATTGCAGTAGGACTTAAATTTCGTTAAATTTATGTAAATGAATACGCATAATATCACATACATTACGGATATGGTTCAAGGAACTACCACTAATGCTGATGGTATGCCCTTATTTCTGTATCTACAAAAAGAACTAAAACACGAACATCAAGTGGTGCTGTCTTTCAAAGATTCGACACCATTGAGTTCTTCTTTCCTCAATACTACTATCGGCAATCTCGTTGATGATTTTGGTTTAGATTATGTCAAATCTTATCTCAAAATCACCCAATGTTCAAAGCCCGTTTTGAGTACACTCAAACGTTATTTTGATGGATTGGCAAAGATGCAGGATTCGTAGAAAATCAGTCCGGTTTAGCTTCTTATTCTTCGATGCACTTAAACGATATTAAAAAACTCGCCTTGCATTTTGAAAATGCAAGGCGAGTTTTTTATTGATACATTTTCGATTTCCTCAAAAAGTTGGCGTAGTTGGGTGGCTATCTCATTCTCCGTACAGGTGACTTCAGTCGCACTGTCACATGGCAACTCAAGTCACCTCTATGTTTTCCGTATCTTCGTACAATTCACTGAAGAATGGTATTTTTCTATCATTGACATCATTGAAGTCCTTAGTGAAAGTAAGAACGCACGTCGCTATTGGAGTGATTTGAAAAGAAAACTCAAAAAAGAAGGGTACAATCAGTTGTACGAAAATATCGTACAACCGAAAATGCTGTCTTCTGATGGTAAAAATTATAACACCGACATGCGTACAAGAGATTGAAAATCCCGAATTGACAAAAAAAATCCGAAGCCCCAACGAGACTCCGGATTTTCAAACATTTGTAATTCGATATTATTTACTGACCAATTTCGTAGCGGCTTCTCTATCTCCTCTAATTGCGTATCCGATACCTACGGAAAAGGACATACCCGGATTATAAGAGGCATAAATCTGGTCGGTAGCACGGAAAGATTGGTAAACTTGCTGGCGATTTTGATTGAGCAAATTTTGTGCGCTGATGCTCGCTCTCCAATTACCAAAAGTCTTTGATACTCTGGCATTTAAGCTATGGAACGGCACTTCAAATACATTCGGTATACGAGCAATACCGACTACACTGAGTCGTCTGCCCTGTACATTATAGCTGGTGTTGAAATTCCAACCGCTTTCAGGCGAACTGTAGTTGAGCGTTGCATTGACAATATATGGAGATTGCCCTTGCATCTCGCGGGTACGGCTCACTTCTTCTCCCGGCTTGGCAGTCAGCAAAGCCCCTTCGTATTCGGCATCACTTCGCTCGACTTCCGATTTGATGTAGGAAAGATTGGTAGCAAAGGTCAGGTTTTGCAAATCAGGTGAAATGAAGCCAAAATTCTTGCGCGTCTCAAATTCTACACCGTATACCGTCCCGCTGCCTACGTTGCGTGGTGTAAAGTTGTCGGTAGAAAGCGCGTCAAAAGTTACAATCTCGATAGGGTCTTTAAAACCTTTGTAAAAACCACTCAAAGACAGCATTTCGCCGGGTTGGAAGAAATATTCCCAACGGAGGTCAGCGTTTTGGATATAGGTTTGCCGAAGGTCAAGATTACCGATAAAGCGACGGGCAGTGATGGGGTCAAATATAGAAGCAGCAGATTTTTCTTTGAAAGAAGGACGCGCCAAAGTACGACTATATGCCATACGTACATTCATATCTTTCTTGGCATTGTAAATCAAGCTGAAAGATGGGAGAATATCCAATTCGTCCAATACATTTTCATAATTAAAAGTAACACCATTACTAAATCCATCGTAGAAAATATTCGTTTTCTCCAATCGCGCCCCATAGATAGTTTTCAATTTGGAGGTGAGCGACAATTCATTCATCACATATGCAGCAGCCACATTCGAGATGGCTTCATAGCTGTTGGAGGGGGAAGACTGACCGGTGATGTATACACCTTCATTTGCCGAAGGGTCAAAAACGTATTGGTCTTCAAAAATCTGGTCGGGATTACCTGTGAGGTCAATGGTATTTCCTTTGTCTCTGAAATCATATTGTACCACAGAAAAATCACGATATTTGGTCGCAGTAGCCAATCCACCTTTGATTTTGGATTCCTCTCCGCGCCATTGAAATTTGTAGGTGGCATCCGCTTTGATATTCATACTCCCTTCCATGAGGTTTCTGAAAATACGCGATACTCTTGCCCCCTCGCCATACTGGAGTGCGTAATCCATAATTCTGCCCTGCCCGTCTTCCGTTACATCAAATGCCGTAAAGCGAATATCCGGCTCATTATTGAGCGAAAGACTCGGCGATACTTTCGTATTGAAGGATAATTTTTTGTTCGGACGACCAATCTTATTTTCGTAAACAAGGCTCGTGATACTCTTTTGATTATAATACAAAACATCTCTTTCGAGTACCGTTCCTTCGGCAGAGAAGAGATTGTAGGAACGTGTTTCAGAGGCTTGTTTGGTGCCATTTTGAGTATGAAAAAGACTCAATGAATGACGCGCATGTTTATTTTTGACCGAAGCACTAACCAGCGCACTCAATAAGGCTTCGTTGGTACTATATGCCCCTGAACTCAACTCGGTGGCTTGTAGCTCGTTATCTTCGGGATTTGCTGATTTGAAATAACTATCAAAAATCGCATCGCTGTAATAATTGCTCGAATTGCGATAATTCAGCGCAAAAACAAGTCCGCGTGTACGTCCGTTGTCGAGGTTAAATTGGTTGCCCCAGCTATAACCAAAACTCGCATTGGGTAGTGCGGTAGCTCTGCTGACCGCCATCACATCACTAAAGCTGTTGACGATAGGCGCATTGCCTGTTGCACCTGTAATCGCTGTCGGAATTTGTATGCCATCCGCAGGATTGGCACGCGAAGCTGCGCCCAAGCCAAAGGCATCTGCGGCAGAAGATTCGTAAGTTTGATAGTTCTCATTGAAGGTTGTAAAAGTATTATAACCCAATGAACCTGCATAAGATACATTTTTTTCTTCCGGAAATTTTTTCAACTCAATATCTACCGTACCACCCGTAAAATCACCGGAGAGGTCGGGCGTAAAGGTTTTGTAAACAAGAATATTATTCAAGACATTTGAGGGGAAAACATCGACTTGTATAGTATTGCGGTCGGGGTCGAGTCCGGGTACTTCCATGCCATTGAGGATGGTTTTGGTGTATCTGTCGCCAAGTCCGCGTACATACACGTTTTTTCCGTTTTCCACTGTTACGCCTGTAATGCGTTTTACGGCTGCCCCTGCGTCGCTGTCTCCCGATTGGCTGATGGCTTGTACCGAAATACCATCCAATAAATTGACCGATTTCTTTTGGAGAGTCATCACCGAATTGGCGGTATTTCTGGCAGTTGATGCCGTAACGACGACGACCTCAAGTTCTTCGGCGGCACTTTTGAGGATAACATCATTCAATGCAGTTACCTCATTCGCTTTGACGACTACTTCGGTTACTTTTGCATCTCCAAGTCCTACAAAAGAAATATCAAGGGTATAAGTACCCGGTGCGAGAGAAAGCACAAAGCTGCCTTCGAGGTCTGCTGTTGTTCCTGTGCTTTCGAGTTCGTTGACTTGTACGGTGGCAAAACTAGCCTCTATGCCGCCTTCATCATAAATTTTGCCGCGCACCGTTCCATTTTGGGCTTGGGCATCAAAGGCAAAAAACAATATTAAAGCTGTTGTAAAAACAATAAAACTTTTCATAAATTTCATATCAAGGTGATGTTTCAAAATAAATTTCAGGGATTCGGAGGGTCAATTTCAAACATTTCAGTATGGGGTCTAAGTAATTTATTTACAGTGAATTAGCAGAAAATAAACTTAGTATTTAATTTGCTTTGATTTCAAAAAATATATATGCGAAATAGATAATACTTCTTATTTATTACCGCCTGTTAAATTTTTAAAGATTGATAATTGACTTTTTTTATAAATAATTATTTTTTTAATAAATATGAATTTTGAGAAAATTATTTAAAAAAATCATAAAGCAATCTGAAATAATAAATTGGTCAGGTATCAATTATTGAAATATTGCCAAAAGACCTTGAGCATCAGCATAAGTCCAGCCGATAAAAGGGCTTATATCTGCGCCAACGGCAGGGCTTGTGGCAATTTCATTGCCTGTAGAACTTGCAAAGATACCGTCAATGATTGCTTCCAGTCCGTCTTGGTCAGTTGTAGAAATTTCTTCAAGTGTTCTGGTGCTATTGAAGGTACAATTGCTTACTTCCAAAGCACCGTTCTGAAAGTTCGTACTTGCGACTTCTCCGAGAATTTCCAAGTTTCCGCTTTCCGGCAGGTCGAAGAAATAAAGGTTTTGAACACTTCCCCGGGCATTACTTTTCAAGTGTGCATAATCATCGGCAGAACCGGTCAGAGAACCTCCGCTAATGGTGAAAGCACCATCTGCATTTTCGGCACCTTCAGGACCGTCAATTTCCAAAGCATTATCAGATTCATTGGCTGCACTACCGATGTAGATGATGTTTTCCAATCTGCCTGAATATGCTTGGTCAATGTCGAAAGCATCATCGCCTTGGTACATTACAGCAGCATTAATCACATCTACTGTGCCGCCAAAAAGCTCAATACCATCATCAAAATTGGATACAACTTCTATGTTGTTGATGCTAGTACCCGAACCTACGCCACCCAGCGTAAGACCGTTAATTTCTTTGTCCGGCTCAAGTGCGATACCTCCGTAGCGAATAGAAACGAAAGTAAAACGACCTGAACTGTGTGTGGGCTGGTCACCACCATATTCGGCTTCGGCAACATTGGCAGGAATACCTTCTACTCTGGCGCTTGTACCGACTTCGGGAGAGATAGGTGCCAGTCCGAGTATGATAACACCTCCCCATAGTCCGGTGTCCGTTTCGCCCAAGTTGCTGCCGACGAATTGACCTCTTTGAATGTTATCTTCGATAGAAGTAAAAATGATAGGATTGGCAGCCGTACCGTTAGCTTCAATTTTGCCGTCGGTAGCAATTATCAGTACAGTGGCTTGGTCGTTAGGTAGGTTTTGTGCTTTGATAATCGTACCGGGTTCGATGGTGAGTGTAGCACCGTTTGTGACAATAACACGACCGCTTAAAGTATAATCGTTGTCAGAAGTCCAAGTAACATCTTCGGTGATGTTGCCTGTGATGGTTGCTAATTGGTCGTCGGGTATTTCGTCGTCAGGACGACAAGAAAAGAATGTAAATGAGACAACAAGAGTTGCTACAAATAATAGCAAGAAATTTTTTGATGTAATATTCATTTTTTTTAATCGTATTTTTTGAATAAATGACATTCAATCCAAATAGGCTTCATCTACTAGACTTTGGACATTTTGGATATTAGGGAGCCGGGAAAGTGGGTTTATTTTCTCAAGATTTTTTTTAGATACGTGCGATAACATTTTTTTTAACTCAAGGGTAATTACGATAACAAATGTAAAGGCAGTGCTTAATCTTAACCTTAATCCAATGTTAATTAATTGTTACGCCCCATTGAAGTATGATTAATTTTGTATAAACAAGTGACAGGCTTATACATTTGTATCAATTTCAACTCATTGATAATCAAATTATTAGCATGTTAAATTGTTAGTATTGAAAAAAATGAAAATTGAAGGGAAGAGATTGAAGATGGCGGATAATTATGAATGAAATAATACGGAATTTTAGACAATTGGAAATGATAAATTGTCTGTCTACTCAGGTTCTTTGTTTGTCGTACTTGGTTCTATGTTGATTTAGAGTAATGTTCACAACTTTGAAATTATTCGAGTGTAAAATATTAGGGGCAATCAGATATGAAAAGCCAAAAATGTATGTCACACTCAATTAATTCAAAATTTCAAAAAAAAAGTCGTCATTCTGCCTTCGGGCGCAAAATGATGGCTTTTTTATTATATTCTCAAAATCAATAGCAAATTTATTTTAGTAAATATTATTTTGTTAATGATTTTAATGATTTAATAGATATTTTCTAAAAATTAAATAAAATTATTAAAAAATTTGCATCAAAAGACCTTTTCCTTTATCTTTGTAATATAGACAAAAACAGTAAGTTGTTTTTATGCTGTCAGACTGATAGCAACAATATTGTGAGGTGATGAAATTGGCAGACATGCCCTCCTGTCTCGAGGGTGGAGATAACAGGATAAACGTAGTATAACGGGTTGACCACTAAAGTTGATTTGTGCTATAGCTAACTGCTCCGTGGAGGTTCGAATCCTTCTCTCACAGCTGATACCAGGCGAATATAAAAGCGGGAATTACATATGTGATTCTCGCTTTTGCTATTTTATGCAAACATGTTAAGGCAATCCCAAAGCCCTTTCTATCAGCGCATTAACTTCTTCGGAGCGTGTGCCTACCATATAATGTGAGCCGCCCATTACTGTAATATCTGCTTTTACGTATTTATAGGGCAATACCTTGTCGTGCGTACCATGTATATGAATGATATTGTCGTGAATTGTTTCGTTTTGCCAACGGGTAATTGCCGTAGCTGCCCATTTCAAAAACTCGCCGTTTACAGTCGTTACCATTTCATCAAAAACCATTTTCATTTCAGGCGGCAAATCGCCCATACGTTGGTTGTATACCTTTATAGCTCTGCGAATAAAGGAAATAGATGCCAAGCCTGCGCCGCCGACATACTTGCCGAGTTGGATTTGTGGAGGGAGTTCGCTGCGGGTTTTGCAACTTGAAACGAGGATAATTTTTTCGGGTTGAAGGTATTTCGCCAATTCCATGCACATCATACCGCCCAAAGATACGCCCATGATGGAAAAAGGCTGTGAAATATCTAATAATTGCGCCATGCGTCCGGCATAGTGGTTCATTGTTTCATTTTTATGAGGGGCTATCCATTCAGGGATGCGAAGTTCACAATCAAGGTCGGTCTGCAAATCGAACATCCGGCGGTCAGTTCCCAAGCCGGGAAAGGCATAAACTATCATTTTTACATGCTGATGTGCTGACGTGTTGCTCATGCAATTTCCAAGAATGAATTGTATAATTTATTCTTGGAAATTACCTAACATGTTGACGTAAGCAATTTTGAAATGCAAAAATACACTAAAAATTGGCTCGTTGACAATTTTTGCAAAACGAAATAGAACACGGATTTGGTGGATAGTAATTTTTTTTTAATATAACTTTAATATTGCATAATAAAAAATGTAATTTATCTGTTAACTGGACTTTGGACATTGGGGAATTAGGAAATTTGGTATTAGGTAAATTGTTTTTTATCAAATAACTATAAAATTTAATTAATTGAATATTTTTTACCTTAATAAAAATTAAATAACTGATAATCAATTACTTATGAT
>CALCMV010000374.1 GCA_937967535.1 uncultured Saprospiraceae bacterium | reverse complement strand
GAACAAACGGGGGAAAACAATATGGAGACCGAAGAAGTGACTTACGAATATCCTAATGTTCGAAAAGACAGCACTGTGCTTGAGGAGTATTTCGGAGTGAAGATAGCTGACCCTTATCGTTGGTTGGAAGATGCGAATAGTGGCGCGACCAAATCTTGGGTGAGAAAGCAAAATGACTTGACATTCAGCTATCTGGATGATATACCTTTTCGGGATAATGTGTTGGAACGCCTGACGGATGTATGGAATTATGAGCGATTCGGAACTCCATTTAAGGAAAATGATAAATATTATTTTTTCAAAAATGACGGCTTGCAAAATCATTCGGTCATGTATGTGCAGGATGACTTGGAATCAGAACCTAGCCTAGTGCTTGACCCGAATGAGTTTTCGTCTGACGGTACGGTGGCACTCGGTGCTTACAGCTTTTCGAAGGATGGTCGCTACCTTGCATACAGCACATCAAAGGGCGGGTCGGACTGGCGCACTGTTCGCGTGAAAGATTTGGAAGATGGCAGTACTTTGAGCGATGAATTGAAGTGGGTCAAATTTTCGGGCATGGCATGGAAAGATGATGGTTTCTTTTATGCCCGCTACAAAGCACCCACAGGCGGTGACGAACTTTCGGAGAAAAATGAATTTCATCAAGTGTATTACCACAAAATAGGGACTTCGCAGGCGGACGACGAGTTGGTGTTTATTGACCGTGCCAATGCCGACTTGCTGGTCGGGGCAAGGACAACGGAAGATGAGCGTTTTCTCATTTTGTCTACCTCAAAAACAACAAGTGGCAATGCGCTCTATTTCAAGGATTTGAATAAAAATCAGGAAGATTTTACGCCCATTGTCGAAAATTTTGACAATGACTTTCAGTTACTGGATAATTTTGGGGATAAACTGGTGATACTGACCAACCACGATGCGCCCAATATGCGTGTGATTACGATTGATACCAAGCGTCCGGCACAAAGCAATTGGCGCGACCTCATTCCCGAAGCAAAAGAAAAACTGGACGAAGTAGATATGGTTGGCGGTAAAATATTGGCAACTTACATCAAAGACGCGCACAGCCAAGTCAAGATTTTTTCCGAAAATGGCAGGGCAGAGGGCGAGTTGGAATTGCCCGATATTGGTACTGTCAATGGTTTTAGGGGCAAACGCGACGATAATACTGCCTTCTACGGTTTCACTTCTTTCAAACAACCCAATACCATATATACTTATGATGTGGAGGCTGGACAATCGGAAGTTTTTAAAGCCCCCAAAGTGGATTTTGATGCCGATGATTATGTGACCAAACAGGAGTTTTATGAGAGCTATGACGGCACGAAAGTTCCGATGTTTATCACCTATAAGAAAGGCGCGAAGCTTGACGGGAATAATCCGACTTTGCTATACGGTTATGGTGGTTTTGATATTAGTATTTTGCCGAGTTTTGCAACACAGAATATTTTGTTTCTTGAAAATGGCGGCATCTATGCCGTTGCCAATATTCGCGGCGGTGGCGAATACGGCAAAAAATGGCACAAAGCCGGCACCAAACTCCAAAAGCAAAATGTCTTCAACGACTTCATCAGTGCCGCCGAATATTTGATTAATCAAGACTACACTTCGCCCGACAAACTCGCTATTCAAGGGCGTTCTAATGGCGGTTTGCTGGTAGGTGCTTGTATCACACAGCGTCCTGAATTGTTCAAAGTGGCACTACCGGCGGTGGGTGTGATGGATATGTTGCGCTACCATACTTTTACGATTGGCGGTGCATGGGCAACCGACTACGGCACCCGCGACGAGAGCGAAGAACAACTCAAATATCTGCTTAGTTATTCGCCCGTTCACAATGTCAAACCCGGCACATCATATCCCGCAACACTCGTCACCACAGGCGACCACGATGACCGAGTTGTACCTGTCCACTCTTACAAATTTACCTCTGCACTCCAAGATGGACACGCAGGCGAAAATCCCGTCCTCATTCGAGTGATGAAAGATGCCGGACATCGCCCTGCAAATACAGAACAAGCCATAGAAGAATGGGCGGATGTGCTGAGTTTTATGTTTTATAATCTTGGGATGGAAATTGAGTGATTTAATGATTTAATGATTTTTGATTTTTGATTGAATTTTGCTTTGCAAAATTTCTATATTGTGTACAATTCCAATGCAATGCAATGCAATTCCAATGCAATACAATCAAAAATCAAAAATCATTAAATCATTAAATCATTAAATCACGCTATGACTCAAACAGAACTCAAAAACAGAACAAAACAATTTGCTTTGGATATACTCGACTTATCGGATAGCTTGCCAAATAATCCGAAGGGGTGGACGGTTTCTAAACAAATTATTCGCTCATGCACTTCGGTGGCTGCCAACTACAGAGCAGTATGCAGAGCAAGAAGTGACAAGGATTTTGTCGCAAAAATGGGAATAGTTATCGAGGAAGCAGATGAAACATTATTTTGGTTAGAAATTATTGAAGAAGCAAAATTATTGACCAATAAAGACATTGATATGAATCCTTATCTCAAAGAAGCCGATGAATTAGTCGCTATATTCGTCGCTTCCAACCGAACTGTAAAAAAACGGCTTAAATAATTTTTGATTGATTTTTGATTGGGTGATTTTTGATTGCATTGCATTGGAATTGTACACAATATAGAAATTTTGCGAAGCAAAATTTAATCAAAAATCAAAAATCAAAAATCAAAAATCAAAAATCAAAAATCAAAAATCAAAAATCAAAAATCAAAAATCAAAAATCAAAAATCAAAAATCAAAAATCAGTAAGTCGTTTTACACTCGCACAGATGTGCTGCAAGTCAGCAAAGATTTACTCGGAAAATATCTGGTCACACAAATAGACGGCATCCGCACAGCAGGCAAAATCGTAGAAACCGAAGCCTATCGAGGACCGGAAGACCAAGCCTGTCATGCCAAAAACGGCATCCGCACGCCACGTACCGAAGCTTTTTATATGGAAGGCGGCATTGCTTATGTGTATATTTGCTATGGGATTCATCATTTATTTAATGTGATTACGGGAGAGCAGGAAATGCCACACGCCGTCCTCATACGTGCCATAGAACCTAGCGAAGGCATCGAAGATATGCTCATTCGCCGCAATTATGATAAAGTAAAACCCGCCCTCACCGCCGGACCCGGCGCAGCCGGAAAAGCATTAGGCATTCACAAAAAATACAATATGACCGACCTGCAAAGCGACCTCATTTGGATTGAAGATAGGGGAGAGGTGGTCGCCGAATCGGAGATATTCGCGGGTATGCGTGTAGGCATGGGAACGGCAGGGGCGAGTGCTTTGTTGCCTTATCGTTTTTATATCAAAGGAAATAAATGGGTGAGTAAGCCTTTGGTGGCAACTTATCCTAAAATCCTAAATGCTTAATGAAAATTAAAATAACAATTAAAATTAAAATGTTGGCTATCAGTTCATAGTTGCCAGTTCATAGTTCATAGTTTTTTACAATTCATTGAATAACATCCCGATAGTTATACGGGATTGTAAATTACTGATTATCAAAGTTGAGCAAACTTAAACGGATAGCCTAAATATTTTACATTTTTTTCCAATAAGCCGGATAAAATACGCGCTCTATATGTTCGGGAATTTCCTGCACTTCTTTGCCATTCAAATTTTGATGTAAAGCCTGCGCGACAGCCAGCAAAACGGTAGCATTTGCCCCCAATCCATTGTGACTGCCAAAGACCTCAATGTTCTGAATATCAGGACGAAGGCTGGCGGCTTCAAGGCAATGTTTCCACGGAACGATACCGTCTGTTTTGGTATAAATACAGGTAATCGGCACATCGGGAATAGCTCTTAATTCCTCATAAAAGGCTTCATTTTTCTTTTGTGGGGCGGGATTGCCGCCAAGTCTTTGGTGTACGGTGCCGGCAAAGGTTTTCATATTTTCCAAACCCCATATCGGTGTGCCTATGGTGATGAGTTGTGCCACTTTTTCGGGGTGGCGATTGGCTAATACTTTGCCCAAAATACCGCCGCCACTCCAGCCCACAAGACTGATTTTTTCTTGATGTTGTTTGAAAAGCGCATCCAATTTTTGTTCCAATGGCGGTACATCATGTGCGCGAATGAGGTTGATACCCAATTCCCATTTATATGTTGTAAAACCTTGTTTGCTGAGGTATTTTCGGATAAAAATATTAATCGCATCTGTCCACAAAAAAGGTGGAAGCAGCAGCACAGGATGATTTTCTCCTTCAATGCGTTTGGGTAAAAATCGGTGCATCAATGCCATAGAAGACCACTCCAATAGCAATCTGCCTTCTAAGAGGACATTCAAAAAATGAGGCGGCTTGGCATATTCGCGGTTGATGCGCTTTCGTTCTGTTTTAAATTTTTGAAGAATGTCCGTTGCGAGTGTTTTGTCTTTACTTGCTTCTATTACATTTTTCAATACATCAATAAAAAATTCGTACTCGCGGTCTGTACCGTTTTTTTCGCAGTTTTTTATTAATTCATCAAAAATATCGTCTATATTTTCGTCGCGTTCTGTACGTGCGTTGAATGTCCACGGGGCATTTCCGCGCCATTTGTGGCTGATGAGTTTGTCCTCAATTTGCCCTGCATCTGACCGTTGTATGGTATCGTCTTTTCCGATTAATGCGAAAATCAATCTGGCAAAAGACGTATACAACTTTTCTTCATTACTCATTTTTTTTTTGGCGCAATACCGTAGCGCGGCACTTCCAGTCCGCGCATGTAGAACGATGCTTCCAGCTCGTTCATTACGCACAAAATAACAAAACTAACGCGGCACGGGCTGGAAGCACCGTGCTACGGGGCGCTAAAATAACGAAACTAATGCGGCACGGGCTGGAAGCACCGTGCTACGGAACGCGGACTGGAAGTGCCGCGCTACGGAACGCGGACTGGAAGTGCCGCGCTACGACAATAACTGTATCAAATATTTCGTATTTCTCGCGCCGCCTTCCATTTTAATGCGTCCTTGAATCTGTGCTTCTTCCAGCCTCAATTCTTTTTTATGTACACGATACAAATATTCGTCATCTATAATCAAGCTAGCTTTTGGGTTTTTAGTGACACCCTTTTTGACGGTGGCTGATTTTTCGGTAACATTGATTTGATGGTGAATTTCTTCGGCACAACCATTAACGGTGATTTGGTAAGTTCCAATGAATTTTTTCTCCCATTTTTTCGTGGCTTTAAAGCGTTTGCGAAGTGCAGTAAAAAACGGGTCGGATTTGGGTTTGGCTTTTTTCTTGACTTCTTTTTGTTTTTCTCTTTTGAGGATAATGGCTTCGAGTTCGTTGGCAGATTCGCGGATGTAGCGGGCAAATTGGTCGGCATCGGGCATCGTTTTGGCATCGGAAGTGGCAGTGATACTGACCTGACCATTATAACTCAATACTGCGATAATCAAACCCAAACCATCGACCACAGGTGTCAGCGCAAATATCGACAGGATTTTATGCCCATTCATGTACAATGGGAATTGCGGTCCGGGTACATTCGTAATCGTCACATTGAATGGTGGACGGTGATATTCATTGAGATTATAGCGGCTATATACGCCTGCCGCGAGATTGGCAAGACCAAAAGGTACGGCATCGGCAAGTTTGGCTAAGGTCTTCGCACCCATAGCTTTATGCCTTACTTTTCCTCTTGATGTATGTTCTTGTATGGCTTCGAGGCGTTCTATCGGGTCTTCAATTTGAGTGGCGATGGGAATGAGCATATTGGAAATTTTATTTTTCATTTCCCCATCCTTTTCCTTTCGTATGGAAATCGGAACATTCGCAATGAGCGACTGCCCCGGCAATTTATCTTTTTCTACTAAATACTTACGAATCCCACCCGCACAAATCGCTAAAATGACATCATTGACGGTGGCATCCATTGCTTTTTTGAGGGCTTTGATACGGTCTAATGAGAGCAAAGCCGTTCCCCAAGTTCGGCGTGGCGAAATGGATTGATTGAAAATGGTTTTGGGTGCGCCGGCGGATTTGGGAATGTCGCTTTTTACCTGCATCCGTTTGCTCATTTGACTTTGTGCGACCTTTACGAGTGTGCGTCCTGCCACTCTCGGAATTTTCAAAGGGTCTTTGAGAAAATCAACACCACTTTTGGCGAGTAAAGTCAACTCATTGGGCAGTGGGTCGGGCTTGTAGGCACGCGGTTGTTCGCTCATATCGGGCTTGTCGCTGGGGTCAAAACTCAACAAAATACCCATGATGCCCATGCCCGACATGCCATCAATCATCACATGATGCACTTTGGAAAAGAGTGCTACCGAGCCTTCCGGTACTTGCGATACATTATTCAATCCTTCTATAAAAGTCATACTCCACAAAGGGCGACGCAAATCCAAAGGCGTACTGGTAATGGAAGCGGTCAGGTCGCGGAGGGTTTCCCAATCGGCAGGGTCGGGTAGTTTGATGCGCTGAATGTGCAAATCCAAATCAAAATTCGGGTCATCTGCCCAATAGGGATAACCAAGATTCATCGGCACACTGACCAATCGCTGACGAAACTTCGGAACTTGATGCAGCTTCGTTGCAATATTGTGTTTAAAGCCCTCAAAATCAATTGAGCCTTCTATTATGGTAAGCCCTGCAATGTGCATCGGACTTTTTGGCGAATCGGAATATAAAAATGCCGCATCGTAACCGGAAATGGGCTTTACAGTTGGGTCGAGCGCGTCTTCTACTTTATTAAGAATATCTTTGAGCATAGTTCTCGAATGAGTGAATGACTGAATTATGAATGAGTTGTAATGTGACAATGTTGAAATGCGTTAATGTTTACCTTAGCAAGGCATTTACTCATTTCGTCATTTATTCATGTACTCATTATTTTTCCACAAACAAAGAAATGAATTTTTTTGAAATTATATAATATTTGAATGGAAAAAATATTAACTCAACTTGAGTAAATTCCAAATATACTGTGAACGGGGTAAATTTCGGAAAACTGTAATGACTGCTTTAGCTGTCAAGTAAAATAAAAATAAATTTATAAATTGTTGTTTTTAAATTTTTTATAAATAAAAATAATAATGCACTTGATAGCTAAACAGGCTGACCGCGAATACCGTACCGACGACTTTAGCCGTCGTGTGAAATGAAAATATATTTATAAGTAATTGAATTTTAGTAATTTAAAAATTAAAATAAAATTTACCTGACGGCTAAAGTCGTCAGTACAGTGTTTCCGGTCAGCCTGTAAAGCAGTCATTACGGGTTCATTCGGAAAACTAATATTTTCCGAAATTTATATCGTTCACAGTATAACAAATGTCAAATTCCAAATAAACATCCTCTAAAACACGTTTGAATTGGAATTTGAAATTTATTTTTACATCGAATTTTTGACAATAAAATGGTCTGACAGCAAAGCGGTCTGACATCTAAATAAAAATCATGCAATCTACCTATATCGCTATTTTCCTTTGTGCCATGCTGAATTTTGCGGCAGGCTGTAAAAATACGCCTCAACCGGACACCATTCCCAAACCCCAATTTGAGCAAAATGAACCGCAAGCACTTCTCACCGGAGCCGACCAAATCAATGAATATCTTTCCCTTATTGGTGAACGAAAAACCGCAATGGTCGTCAATCAAACTTCTCAGGTCAATGGAGTACATTTAGTGGATACGCTTTTAGCTTTAGGTGTGAATTTGCAGAAGATTTTTGCGCCCGAACATGGCTTTCGTGGTACAGCAGATGCCGGAGAGCAAGTCGCGGACGGGCGTGATACGCGGACAGGCTTGCCCATCATTTCTTTGTATGGAAAAAACAAAAAACCTTCGCCCGAAATGTTGGCGGGATTGGATTTGGTGGTGTTTGATATTCAGGATGTTGGGGCGCGATTTTATACCTATATTTCTACGATGAGCTATGTGATGGAGGCTTGTGCAGAGGCGGAAATTCCCGTCATGGTGCTTGACCGTCCGAATCCGAATGGGCATTATGTGGATGGACCGGTATTGAAAGCGGGACAAAGTTCCTTTGTCGGTTTGCATCGTGTGCCGGTGGTGCATGGTATGACGGTGGCAGAGTACGCACGTATGGTCAATGGAGAGGGCTGGCTCGAAGGTGGTGTGCAGTGCAATTTATCGTATATTCCCTGCAAAAATTACGAGCACAACACACCCTACGAACTTCCCGTCAAACCTTCCCCAAATCTGCCTAATGCAAGGTCAATTTACCTCTATCCTTCATTGGCATTTTTCGAGGGAACGCGCTTTAGTATCGGACGCGGCACGAGAACTCAATTTCAGGTTATCGGAGACCCGGACAATAGGGTGGGGGATTATGAATTTACGCCCGTTTCGATGCCCGGAGCGAAGTATCCCAAGCATGAAAATGTATTGTGTAGAGGTCTGAATTTGAGTGAATTAAATAATGAATCATTACACAAAACCAATCGCTTACAACTCAATTATTTGATTGATATGTACAGCAATTTTTCGGATAAAGCCTCCTTTTTTAACAGCAATAATTTCTTTAATTTATTAGCAGGAAATGAAACACTACAACAGCAAATTAAGGCAGGAATGACTGAAGCAGAAATTCGCGCGACATGGCAGCAGGATTTGAGCGTATTTAAAGATATTCGTAAGAAATATTTGTTGTATAAAGATGTTGAATGAGCGAATTTAGTCATTGCTAATTTTGAATTTTGAATGAAAAAATACTTAATTTGTTATTTTTTAATTATCAACAAAAAACAAAGTAACATTTAAATTTATTTGTTATTCAAAATTCAAAATTCATAATTTGGCGAAGACATTATTATATGATTATATTATTATTTCCTTATAAGGTTCTGATTTTTTTATGGTAAAATATTTTTTTTATTAGGTTTTGTAATTATCTTTACGCATCAAACATACGGGTTAAGAGAAGTTTTATCCAAAAACA
>CALCMV010000373.1 GCA_937967535.1 uncultured Saprospiraceae bacterium | reverse complement strand
AATACTGTACAGGCGAATTCATTCGCCATGTGAAAAATAAATAAAATTCGTATAACATTTATTTACAGTAAATTATAAATGAAATTATATTAAACATGGCGATTGAAATCGCCTGTACGAGTTCCCGGTCAGCCTGTTTAGTTGTCAAGTGCATTATTATATTATTTATAAAAAACTTAAAAACAATGTTTTATAAATTTATTTTCGCTTTACTTGACAGCTAAAGCAGTCATTACAGTATGAAACAGACTCGCGTTCAACTGCGGACTGAAAGACTGTGGACACCTCTAAGGTTAGTGATTAACGAGTAATGAATCTTGGATAAACGCCTCTGCCTCCGTCACCATATCAGACGAACCGAGAAAAACAGGAGTACGTTGGTGCAATTCATTAGGTTCGAGTTCGAGGATGCGGTTGCGCCCGTCAGATGCCTTGCCGCCTGCGCCTTCGATGAGCATTGCAAGGGGATTGCACTCGTACAAAAGGCGCAGTTTACCTTCGGGTTTTGACTTGGTGGCAGGGTAGAAAAAGATACCGCCTTTTATGAGTGTTCGATGCACATCCGCTACCATCGAACCGATATATCGCAGTGTATAATCGCTATTCATGCAGTGGTCAATATAGGCTCTTGCGCCACTCAAATATTTGTTGTAATTCCCTTGATTGACAGAATAGATTTTGCCGTTTTTCGGAATTTTGATGTTGGGATGTGAAAGGCAAAATTCGCCGATAGAAGGGTCGAGCGTAAAGCCATTGACCCCTCTGCCCGTAGTGTAGACCAACATGGTAGATGAACCGTAAAGCACATATCCCGCCGCAACTTGTTTTATACCTTTCTGCAAAAAATCATATTTAGTACACTCTCCGTCAAAGGTTTTGCGTCGGTAAATCGCAAAAATCGTCCCGATAGATACATTCACATCAATATTTGATGAGCCATCTAAAGGGTCAAATAGTACAACATATTTTGAGAATTTGTGCGTATCAATCGTCTTAAAAGACTCTTCCTCTTCGGATGCGATACCACAACATTCGCCGCTATTGCGAAGGCAGGAAATAAGCAGGTCATTGGCAAGTACATCGAGTTTTTGCACATCATCGCCGGAGTTATTTTCGACATCTGCACGCCCGGCAATATCTACCAAACCGGCTTTGTTGACCTCCCGACTCACTATCTTCGATGCCAAACCAATATCGCGCAAAAGGCTCGACAATTCACCGGTAGCATAAGGCAGATTGCGTTGACTACGGATGATGTGTTCGTCGAGAGAAATGATTTTATTTTGCATCATACAAGGCAGAAATTATTGGCGTAAAGATAGTATACTTAGGCGAATTTTCGCTAAAACTATGCCGCATTTGTTGAGGGCATATTTTTGAGAGGTGTTCGAGTAAAATAGGGAATAATCATTTGAGTGTGTAAAATATTAGGGGCAATCAGATATGAAAAGTCAAAACACATACTACTGCACATCTTTAATTTTGCTACAAAGACACAAAGGCACAAAGAATTTTCATGCTTATCAGCAATTTATACTTTGTGTCTTCGTGTCTTTGTGGCAGTTTTCAATTTTGAATTATGTTTAATTACATTAAAATGCCCCTAATATTTTACACACTCCAATCATTTACCCTATTTTGCACGAATCAAAAATCATTTACTCCATCCGTCCGTCTTGCATTACGAGTCGTCGGTCGCTCATTTCGGCGAGGGCTTCGTTGTGTGTTACTATAATAAAGGTCTGTTGGAAATCGTCTCTAAGTTGAAACAATAATTGATGGAGTTCCTGCGAAGATTGAGTGTCGAGATTGCCGGAAGGTTCGTCGGCGAAAAGCACTGCGGGTTGGTTCATCAGAGCGCGGGCTACGGCTACACGCTGTTGCTCACCGCCGGAAAGTTGAGTTGGTTTGTGTTCGATGCGATTAGAAAGCCCCAAGTAGCCGAGCAATTCCTTTGCACGAGCATGGGCTTCGCGTTCACTTGTCTTTTGGATAAATGCCGGAATACATACATTTTCTAATGCCGTAAACTCCGGCAACAAATGATGAAATTGAAAAACAAAACCAATGTTTTGATTGCGAAATGCCGCTAAATCCTTCGCATTCAAGGTGTTGACATCCACTCCATTAATATTGAGCGCACCTTTATCAGCTTGGTCGAGCGTTCCTAAAATGTGCAGTAAGGTACTCTTTCCTGCACCCGATTTACCGACAATCGAAACGATTTCGCCTTTCTTGATTTCGACATCTACTCCTTTCAGTACATGCAGATTGCCATAGGATTTGTGTATATTTTTTGCCTGTATCATTAAGACGTTCAAATTCAAGTTCAAGTTCAAGTATTTTGTAAAGGCTATCAGTTCATAGTTGCCAGTTCATAGTTCATAGTTTTTTACAATTCATTGAATAACATCCCGATAGCTATACGGGATTGTAAATTACGGATTATCAAAGTTGAGCAAACTTAAACGGGTAGCCTTTGTAAAGGTATAAATAAAACGATAGATAAACGCCGAAAATTAAAAATGTAGTGTGTGTGATAATTTTTTTGTTGAAAAAAAATTGCTGATGTTCGGGTAATATATGGAATAGTCGGTAGATGAAGGTATTTTTTAATATCCGTTCTTTTATCCGTACTTTTGTCGCTCAAATATTGTTGTATTAATTCAATCACTGATTTTACGCAGTAATACGTCCGCAGCTTGTCAGTTCGCAGACCGCAGTTAGACGCGAGCGTGTTTTACGTATGTGTTTGCCAATTTTGTCCCGATAATTATCGGGATGAATGATAAAAAATATTTAATTTATTAATTAATATAATGTGTTAGCCAAATTAAAAATTACAAATCAAACGCGAGTAATTTATTTATTTTTATTTTTGTAAATAATTAAATTTCAGATTAATGCAAATTATAATTTTAAATAATTTTTAATTAAAAACATCTAATATCTAATTTGGTGAACATATCATTAATAATTATCAGTAAAAAAACAAAGTAAAATTTAAATTGAGTGTGACACACATTAGTGGACTTATAATATGAAATCAGAAAAAGCCAAGATTAGCATGAGCTTCCGTAATGACTGCTTTAGCTGTCAAGTGGGCATCGATTTGTCACAAAGCAATGATTTTTAAGTAATTGAATATT
>CALCMV010000372.1 GCA_937967535.1 uncultured Saprospiraceae bacterium | reverse complement strand
AATTACCAAGTACCACCACATTCATTTCATCGTGATTCAGGTAAATTTGTTTGTGTGAAGTATTTACATCCAATTGATAATCAGTTGTTTTGAAAGTCGCATAATTTTTCTTCAGGTCAATCAATGCCTTATATACATCATATATATGTTGGCGGTTCGTCATCTCAAAATAATCCCAACGAATCGGTTTCGGGTCGAGCCGACAATTAGGATTTACCGTACCATTTACACAATGATTTATCGAAAAATCATAACCCAATTCGCCAAATTGCCACAACATTTTCGGACCCGGAACGGTAAAGAAAAACGCCGCCGCCAACTCCTGCCGGGCTAATGCCCTTGGCAATTCTTTCACATCATAATCGCCACTTGCATTGCCAAATTGCAGGTTTTTGTACATCAATCGTTCCTCATCGTGGCTTTCCATATAGCCTATCAAATGCGGCTGCGACCAAGCCCGATTTTGATATGAAATACCCGATAGGTCGGAGTTGTACCCCATCGTCGCTTCATTGTATTGGTGGTTTTCATTGCCCCACAACATGCAGCCGTAATCCGACAATTCGATTTCCTCATTATTAGCGGCAAAATGCTCCAAAATCACATAAAAATCTGCATCTTCTGCCCAACAAACATCCGCCATTCGTTGCAATAAAGCAATCCGCGAAGCATCATACGCCGACCACGCACCCACGTCTGTATTAAAATTTTGGGTAATACCTTTCGACAAATCAAAACGAAAACCATCTACCCGAAACTCGCGTATCCAATGTTGCATCACGCGGTCAACCCATGCTTGTGTAGCTGCACTTTCATGGTCAAAATCGTAGCCAACATTAAAGGGATGCCTTGCCGTTACATTCAAATAAGGATTATCCGACGTAGGACGAAAAGCCCCCGCATCCCAATACAATTGACACAAGGGACTCTGACTAAAAGCATGATTAAATACCACATCCAAAATCACTGCAATGCCTCGCGCATGTGCCTCATCCACAAGGCGTTTGAAACTTTCTTCATTGCCATAATATTTATCCAATGCCATGTGAAATGACGGATTATAACCCCAACTTTGATTCCCTTCAAATTCACTGACGGGCATCAATTCGATGGCATTTATTCCCAAATTTTCTAAATAATTCAGCGTATCAATGAGCGTATTATAATCGTGTTTAATGAGAAAATCGCGCATCAACAATTCATAAATAACGAGGTCGGTTTTAGCGGGTTTTTCAAAATTATCAATTTGCCAATCATACGCTTCTTCTCCTAATGTAAAAGCCGTTACTGCGTTCACTGTTTCTCCCGCCGGATAAGGTTTCAAATTGGGATAAGTCGCGCCAATTTCCCCATCATGAAACGGGTCAAGAATTTTCTCGCTGAATGGGTCGGCAATCCGAATATTCCCATCCACAAAATACTGAAAAGCGTACTCCGTCTGCGGGTTCAGTTCCGTAATATCCAACCACCAATACCTGCCATCCGGCGAGCGATTCATAAAGAAATCCGTATCAACTTGCCAATTATTAAAATCACCAATCACATACACAAATTCTTTGTCGGGTGCATGCAATACCAAGCGTAAATCGCTGTCATTCAATTCATTCAGACCCAATTCGCTTCCGGGAGGTACTTCTTCAATATTCAAATTTGGATTGATGGTGTATTGGAAAATATCTAGTGCCAGCACCCCCTCTGCTTCTGCTTCAATCTGAACTTGATGCGTACCACTCACACCCGCTTGCAAATTATAATTGAGTTCGGTACCGGCAGCTTGAAAGACTAAAAATCCATCAACGCGCAAGGTCAAATTTGCAGGTGCAGAGGATGTTGCAGAGATAGAAATAAACTCATTCGGACTCACAAAAAAATTGCTCTCGATAGGATTCGTAAAAGTGACACTAAAGGCATCATCAGGAAAAACAGGCACAAAAATATCCATTCCATCTTCCGTTTTTCCTTCCAAGGAACCATTGGCATTGCGAAATACAAATGCCATTTCAAGGATTTCTTCCGACTCCGGCACGCCATAATAATCACGTATCTGAAAGGTCAATTGATGGAGATTATCGCCAATATCCACCATTTCCAAAGTCGGGTCTGCCACTCCCCAATTGCCGACTACATACCGCCATTCGCCGGGCGCACTCTCGTCCGTAATCACGCCCGTATGTATGTACACCGGCGATACGCCCACGAGTTGTCCGGTGCCTTGTGTGGCATCATAGGTGATGGTGACGACATCATTTTCAGTAGGAAAAAGCGGGTCGGTTATCACGATTTGTGCCAATGAAATTTGAGCGAAAATCAGGGCAGAAAGTAGAAGTGAGAAGCGCATAATTTTTGATTTGAAAATAATTTTATTAGAGCATGTTTAAAATTTCTATTTTTCGCCCGTTTGGTAGGCAGAAGTGCCTCATAAACATGCAAAAAATAAATTCTTTTATATGTTATTGATTGACAGTTAGTTTTTTATTAAAAAATAAATGTCAACTCTAATTACCTAATGTCCAAAGTTCAGATAGATAAATGTATGAGAAATATTGTATCTTGACTTCAAGTCTGCTATCGTACATCTGTCAAAGAACTAGATTCTTTTCTTTGAATAAACCTATGTACGTTGTTTATTACCATTCATACTACAGCCTTTGAGAAGAATCTTTTTTGAATGTCAACTAAATGGATGAACTTGTCACCGCTTTTTATCAAAAAAGACGATACGCTGCCCCGTTCATTAGCTTGGTAAAATCGCTAAAAATCCTTATCTAACAATTCCTGAAAGGCTACTCGGAATCGGATGCGATTTATGATAATCTTTAGCTACATGCCTTTAGTCGGACACACTATGCCGCTGCAAAATCCGAAGTTGCCCGAACTTCCGGGTGCTTCAAACCAAGAACAATTTCATTAGGAGCTACGCCTTTTTTCAATAGTTCGATGTCAATCTCGTAGGCGGTATTATTCCATTGAATCCATATTTTTCCGTCGATGATATCCAAGTGGAATAGGCATTGGAAAGTATAATTGTCTTCATCCCAACCTTGCATAAGCAACTGAAAATGATTGTTTTCTTTGTCGGCAATCACCAATAAATTTAATGGATTAGTAGTGCCTTTGTAGTAGTCGGCATTATCTTGTAGCATGTCGATAATGGTGTCTTGCAGAAATTTTATTCTATCCATTTTAGTGGTATTTATCGCGTCTTGACATTATGCAATT
>CALCMV010000371.1 GCA_937967535.1 uncultured Saprospiraceae bacterium | reverse complement strand
TACCTCAAATAACGGGAATAAATGATATTCTTTATGACCCTGCCATTGATTTTTCCAATGATGAATTATTTGAGTTCAATAACTTACTCATTAGTACCAATAGCGAGGTACATGCTATCAATAGTAAAGTATTTAGCATTATTTATGTGAATCCTGTTCATACAAACTATGTTTTAACTACAGATGGAGTGGTCTCTACTATGGGAGTGTTTGATGCATTTCCGGGACCTATCTTTGCGGGAAATTTCAATAATGTAGGGATTTTAGAAGCCTCAATTTCTTTACATAGATGTGGTCAGGTTTCGTATGAAGCGGATAAAATATTTAGTCTGAATAGAGATATTGTGCTTCCCATCGAACTCGCCGAGTTCACCGTAAAATCCGACGACCACAAAACCGCCCAACTCGCATGGACAAGTCTTACGGAAAATAATAGCTCACATTACGAAATCGAAAGAAGAACGGACAATGAGGACTTCATACGTGTAGGCACAACCGCAGCCGCAGGCGAGTCGTTGGAAGAAATCAACTACACTTACGCAGATGACATTTCAAAAGTCAGTGGCAATTACGTTTATTATCGCCTCAAAATGGTGGATAAAGACGGCAGCTACGAGTATTCGGAAGTGCGTTCTTTGAAATTAGAGACGCGAGATTCGGGCATTTCCATTGCGCCAAATCCGGCGGTCAATACCTTTGAATTGAGCATGAAAATAGATAAAGGCGGCGATGTCAATGTCCGTATTTACGATATGCAAGGACGACAATTATCTGATTATCAATGGACATATGCCGATAATTCAATCCTAAGAGAACCCATAGATGTAGCTGATTTACAGACGGGACTTTATCTCGTAGAAGTCCTATCTCCAAATGAGCGAAAGACGATGAAGTTGGATATATTGAGATGATTTTATCGTATTATTTAGTTTAATGTTTTCGCCAAATTTTGAATAACAAATAAATTTAAATTTTACTTTGTTTTTTAGTGATAATTATTAATTAATAAATTAAATATTTTTATAATTAAATATTTTTCATTCATCCTGATAATTATCGGGACAAAATTGGCGAACACATTATTAGTTGATAATTCATAGAAAAGAAATGTCAGGTAGTATTAAAATACCTGACATTTCTTTATTATTTTTGTAGAATAATTCGAGTTATGAGTTTCGAGTTTTCAAACGCAATAGAAAAGGGCAAAATAATCTCGTCCAAATCGTGATTTATTATTTGAACGTTCCTAAACTCCCGGACATTGGACATTGGGAAATTAGGTAAAACATTCATTATCAATAATTTGTGTTAATTTGTATTTTATTTCAAATTAATTTTATTATAATTTTTATTTTACTGATAAAAACAAATTATGTCTTCCTTAGCCTAATTTTCCAATTGTTCAGTTAGCTAATATCCAAAGTTCGGTAAACTCAAAAATACCCACTTTTCACGTTTAACTAACTCACAACTTGAATTAGATAATATTTTTAAAATCGTAATAATTCAGAGAAATCGGATTTATGGTCTGACTTCTGAATCGTTACTAAAAACAAAAATAATATAATGAAATTAAGCAATCAACTATTATTCATTGGGTGTTTATTCTTTTCAAGCATGTTTTTGGTATCAAGTTGTGGCGACAGAGACGACGAGATAATAGACGAACCTACCATCTGGCTGTTTACACCTGCCCCCGACAATCAGGAAAAAGTACAAGAAGCCCTCATTTTGATGGAAGACGATGACATCATTGAATTTTCCGAAGGTACTTTTGAATTTACCAATACACTCTCGCTCGACAGCAAACGCGGTATCACTATACGCGGTGCAGGGCGCGACCTGACCACGCTTTCTTTTGCCAACCAAACGGCAGGAGCAGAGGGTTTTCAGATTTCGAATTGCGATTGGTTGCTCCTGCGCGACTTTACGGTGGCTGATGCCCAAGGCGACAATATTAAGGTGAGAGATGGCGATGGTGTCAGCTTCATCAACCTTGCTGCGGTCTATAACGGTCCGGTCAGTGGCGACAATGGGGCTTATGCACTCTACCCCGTAGCTTGCAAAAATGTATATATAGATAATTGCTATGTACGTGGTGCTTCCGATGCAGGTATCTATGTCGGACAAAGCGAAAAAATCGTAGTGCGTAACAACCTCGTTGAAGAAAATGTAGCAGGTATCGAAATCGAAAACAGCATCGAAGCCGATGTATACAACAACGAAGCGCGAAACAATACCGGAGGTATTTTGGTCTTCGATTTGCCGAATTTGACCGTCATTACCAATGGTCGCCAGTGCCGCGTTTACAATAATAATGTACACGACAATTCGCACGAAAACTTTGCCTTATCGGGTACAGTACGCGATATTCCGCCGGGAACAGGTATCATGTTATTATCTTCTGCCGATGTAGAAGTCTTTGACAATCAAATCATTAACAATAATGTCATGGGCTTGGGTATTATTAGTATGATTACTTTGGATGCCTTTGATTTCAGTATTCCTGATTACGGTGACTACGACCCTTATGTTTATAATATTCACATCCATGATAATGTATTCCAACGCACCACAGAATATCCTGAAAACCCGAATGACATCGGACAAACCTTGATGGATGAGTTTCCTGATGGCGATATGCGCGATATTTTGTACGATGGCGTAATTGCCGAATCTTTGGATGGAGATACAACAGAAGGCATCTGCATCCATGATAATGAGAATGCGACCTTCGTAGATATTAATTCGCTCGGATTTTTCACCAACAAGCGTTTTGATGCGACACCACACGACTGCGAACAAACTCCCGTCAATAAAGCAGAAATCACTGCGCCGGGTTATACAGAGTAAATTTTTGGAGGTGTTCGAGTAAAATAAAGAGCAGTTGCAAGGCGAATATTTAATTTTGCCACAAAGGCACAAAGAATTTTCATGCTTATCAGCAATTTATACTTTGTGTCTTTGTGGCAGTTTTCAATTTTGAATTATGTTTAAATAAATAACAAATTACACCTTCCTTAGCCCAATTTCCCATTCCGGTTATTTAATTCTAAGTTCCTTTACAATTTCGACTATTTTTTGGAGATATTCATAGTCATCTTTTAGTCTTTTGCGGATAGTTTCTGCATTTTTTGATACGGTTGACGCAAAGATTTTTACGGGTGTAAGGGTTCTTTTATTTTTGAGGAAATTGGGATAGATATACATTTTTTTATTTTGAATACTTATACTAAAGTTGACCATACTGCTATAGGCTTGTGATTTACCTCCTCTCGCAAAAACCGGCAATATCTTCTTTTGCAATGCCATCAGGCGTTCTACAAAATCTGGTGTCAATATCTCCATGCTTTCCAAAGGGTAGTCGCTATCAACCGTAAAATGTTTGTTAAATTCATCATGTTCTATATCCACCAATGTTTTATCATCGTCATTTTTCCATATTTTTCCAATAAGGTCTTTGGCAATACTACTCACCATATTTTTAGGTTTTATAACGGTTATACCTTGTAATTCTTTTTCAATATCTACAATAATGAAAATACCATCTATGGGGATGATCGAGTTATCTTGTATGTCTTTTAGTGATTTTTTCTCCATCGGCTGCAAATGAATATGAGCGAAGCTGAATTGAGGTTGACCTTGATGCTCCACCAAATTATATGATTCATAAATTTTTCTTTCGCGATAAAACAATTGCGAATCAATGACTGCTTGCTCGCTTATGCCATTATCCGGTTTGTAGGTCATGTTCTCATCAAATGCTTTGAGCAATTTTGTTAGAATGTTTGCATATTGTTTATGAAAATTTTCTGCTTGTTTTTGAGAAGCCTCCCATAAGCGTTTTCGATAAGTATAATAAAAGAAAATCACGCCTACAAAAAGTGAAACTGCACAACTAAAGTATAATGTAGTGGCATAAGTTACTCCCATTTTATTCAGCGTACTCATCAATAAAAGCCCCATCAGATTGACTGCAAAAAAACCAATTATTAGTATTCCTCTCAATTTCATATCCTGCTTATCCATGATTATCGGTAAAGCACCTATCATGATTATAGGAGTAATCATTATAAATAACTCATTTTTGTAACCAGCTTTAGTGATCAAAAAGAATAAGATAAGAGCAAGCAACAATACTCCGGCACTTACCTTCATAATGGGTTTGAGTAATTGGTGTCGGAATATACTTTTTGTTGTAGTGATTCGCGCCACTTCCTGTCCCAAATGAGTATTATAAATTCTGTGAAATGGTAATGGTTTTTTAGGTGTTTGTGGTATCTCGGTGAGATTTTGATTGTCGTTCATTGTTTTTTTCATTGTTTTTATAAAATAGAATTAGTTACCAAATATACATAAAAAAAGCCATTCTTACAAGGAGAATGGCTTCATCAATAGGTGACTCTATTTACTCATCTATTCATTTTTTCATTTACTCATTTTCAATACACCGGCAAACTCGTATCAATTTCCTCCGCGTATGCCTTCACGCCACCTTTCAAATTATACAAATTATCAAAACCAAAATTTGCTTCCAATTCACGAATCGCCGTAGCACTTCTCGCGCCCGAACGACAGTGAATAATGACCTGCTTATCCTTTCGGATTTTATTCGTATTTTGCAAAATATCACCCAACGGAATCAACTCTCCATCCAATGCAACGATGTCGTATTCATGCGGTTCGCGCACGTCGATAAGTTGAAAATCAGCCTTTTCGTCCAATAATTTTTGAAAATCCTGTACAGTGATTTCTTTGACGGGCTTCACCTCTGCGGCAACTTCTTTGGCAGGCATTCCGCAGAATTTTACATAATCAATCAGTTCGGTGATGGGTTCGAGTTCAGGATTTTTGGCGATTTTCAAGACCCGCGTCTCAAAACGCAAAGCATCAAACAAAAACAATCGCCCGACCAAAGGCTCGCCCACACCCGCCACGACTTTTATCACCTCATTCGCCTGCAAGCTGCCCACGATGCCCGGCAATACACCTATTACGCCCCCTTCCGCACAGCTTGGTACGAGTCCCGGAGGTGGTGGTTCGGGGAATAAGTCGCGATAATTCGGACCAAATTCACCGTTTTTCTTTTTATAATTAAATACAGAAACCTGCCCGTCAAATCGGAAAATGGAAGCGTACACATTCGTTTTTCCCAAGATACAACAAGCATCATTTACAAGGTAGCGCGTCGGGAAATTGTCTGTACCATCCGCTACTACATCATAATTTTTGATAATGTCAAGTGCATTTTCCGAGTTCAAATGTGTATTATAGATATTGATTTGAATGTGTGGATTCAAGCCTTCGATACGCTTTTTAGCTACTTCAACTTTTGACTGCCCGATACTCTCCACACCAAATAATACCTGACGTTGCAAATTACTTTCATCAACCACATCAAAATCCACAATACCAATCGTACCGACCCCCGCCGCCGCCAAGTAAAGTAGCAGAGGACTACCCAATCCGCCCGCCCCGACTACCAAGACCTTTGCCGCTTTGAGTTTGCTTTGCCCTTCGATATTAAATTCCGGTATAATCAAATGACGGCTGTACCTTTCGAGTTCTGCCTGTGAGAATGTTACTTTCATAATAATTAATAACAATGTGTTCGCCAAATTAAAAATTACAAATTGAACGTGAATAGTTTATTTATTTTTGTTTTTGTAAATAATTAATTTTTAAACAAATACAAATTATAATTTAATTTTATTAATAATTAAAAACACTGAATAGCCAATTTGGCGAACACATTATAATAAATGAGTGAATATTTAATGTCTTCGCCAAATGTTGAATAACAAATGAATTTAAATGAGTGTGACACACATAAGTGGATTTATAATATCAAAATACTTCTTTGATTTAATAAATATAGATTGAGCGAACTGTAATGACTGCTTTAGCTGTCAAGTGTAGTTTTAACTTAATATTCAATTACTTAAAAATCATTGCTTTGTGACAAATCGATGCCCACTTGACAGCTAAAGCAGTCATTACGGAAGC
>CALCMV010000370.1 GCA_937967535.1 uncultured Saprospiraceae bacterium | reverse complement strand
TTTTTGGTATATCGGATAGCCGGAGTCAACGATGTTGTAAGAGCTATTAATCGCAGTAAGAAAGCTCGAAATTTGCGCTTCAAAATCATCGCTTAGTCGGACGGTATCTACATGGATGTCGTTTTTTGTGAGGGTGAAAATATACAGCATATTGTCTGCCGACCAATGGTACTCGACTAAAGCAGTGGTTTCGTTGAGTATATCTGCTTGAACACCATCTAGGGTAATGTCTTTGGGTTGATATTTTCGCTGGGCATAGCTTTCTCCCAGACTATTTTCAAATTGTTCAAACTGTCGATTGAGCGCATCTAATTCTGTTTTTAATTTGTTTTTTTCTTTATCTATTGCATCACGATATTTGTAGTCTGTCTGTCGTATTTGTGCTAATAAATTGTCGTATTTTTCACGTTTCTCTTCATCCAGCAAACTCAACGCCGCCTGCTGCGAGTGACTCTGCCACAACAATACGGCACGGGCTTTTTCGGCGTATTGGAAGGCTTTTGCTTTGTCGCCTTTTTTCAATGCGACCTGTATCGCACGACTGTACATCTCATGTGCGCGGGCTATCCATGTGAGTTTGGATTGGTTGGTGGAGAGGTCTTTGTAGAACTCGTTTATCCAGTTGTCTAATTCCTGATAGGTGTCGTGTGCAAGGTCGATTTTTTTAGCTTTGAGGGCGGCTTGGGCTTTGAGGTCGAGGACGCGGAGGAGGTCGGGTTTGTTGTAGATGTATATGCTGTCTGTTATGACTGGATTAGTACTAATGTCTTGGTTTCGGAAGTTGTTGGTGAGGTTGATGAGGGCGAGTTGGTAGTGGTATAGTGCCGTGTCAATATTATGAAGTTCTACGTAGTTATCTCCGAGATTTTCGTAAGTGGAGGCGTAGTCAAATTCATAAGGGGCATTTTTGTGGTGTTTTTGCTTTAAGTTAAGTGCTTTTTTCAATAGATTGATTGCTTTCTGCCATTTCTCTAGCTCGTAATATGTGAAAGCTTTATTATTTAGCGTGAAAGCCAGATCTATGGTATTCTCTATTTTCTGATATTTTTCTTGTGCAATATTATAGCTACCAAGTGCCTTTTCGTATAGTTCTAAATAGTGTAGTACCTTACCTTTGTGATCGTATGCCCGTGCAATATCCTCTGTATTATCTTTAGATTCATACAAAATAACTATATTTTCCGCAATTTTTAGGGCTTTGTTAAGGCTTTCAGGAGTGCATTTTTCCTTTAATGCGAAAAAAAGTTCTTCCTTGGCTTGACCTATTGTAGCATCAACATTGGCAAGTTGAACTGCTATATGTCCAGCTTCAATACTTTTTTCAAATTCTCCAATTCCAAAATAGGCTTGACAAAAAAGGATGTGAGCTTTAGCATTATCTCCAAATTGTGGATAGACTTCGATAGCCTTATCTACATAGTATAATGCTTTTTCGTAATACTCAATCTGATTGTGAGCAATAGCAAGATTTGCATAAGACATCCAGAGTAGGCTGTCTTTATCTTTATTAGTTTCTCTTAATGAAGCTCCGATTTCGTGAAACTTTATGGCTTCTATGGGATTTTTTTTCATATAATAACGACCTAATCGATAATAACAACAAGCAAGTGAATCTCCATCTTTTATGGTATTCGCAGCGATAATATTACGCATCTTTTCGGGGCCAAAATCTGCTCCTTGTTTACATACAAATTTTTCCTTTTCATCATCATAATAATATTTAATTTGTTGTGCTTCTGATGAAAGAATAAACAGAAAAAAAAGAAGTTGCGTAATAATGTAGTATCTCATGGTGTGTGATGTGGTGTTTATACTTCTTTCGGGTAAGAATTTAACATTTTGACGGTGGCTTTTGCACTTATTTTTCACTTTGGAATCAGTCATTTATCCCGATAAACTCCCGATTCCAAAGTAAAAACTAAGCACAAAATCCCTCACATCAAAAAGTCAAATTCTCACCCGAAAGAAGTATAGCATTTGGGAAAATGCGGAAAGGTATCTCTCAAGTTTAAACTAAACTTGTGAGATACCTTGTTGTTTATTATCCTGATTTCTCGTGACAGTGGTAATGCCAGTGAGGAATTCGATTCATATTATTCCGTTTATTCCGTTGTTACTTACTACTGCTACAGGTTCTACATCTTGTTGTGAATCCAATTTGCTAAAAAAAACACCAAATTTCAGGTATTTCTTAGCCGTTACCTCCGCTTCCGTGTTCTTTTTAGAATCTTCCATAATTTCATCAAACTTTCCTCGCATCTTCTTGAGATAAACTTTCTTGTCCTTATACTTATGTTCATACTCCTCTTTGTATTTACTGATGACTGCGGCTAATGCTTTGGTAGTGTAGAAGGCAGCTACCGAAGTACCGGAGGGCATTTCTTCGTTACTTCTATTCGGAATATTTTCACCATAAGTAGCCAAGCTGATATTTTTTCCATAATTGGAAAACTTCGAGCGTACATCATTTTTGCCTAATGAAGCAACAGAAATCATATTATCACCCTGTATTGATGCGGGAAGATGTTTTTCGAATGTTTCGTCTAAGTTAATACCCTTTTGAATTTTTCCTTCTTTTGACAATTTTATAAATCCATTTCCGGCTGATGCAACTATGAAAATACCTTTTTCCTCAGCTGCTCTAATAACATCTGTCAGAATACTTGGTACACCACACTCTATACACTGCCTGAATCCGGCACTCAAATTGATAATATCTGCTTTATTTTTATCCTCAATAGCTTGATATATAGCACATATCATATCAAAAAAAGTACCTTTCCCGTGTTTATTAAATATTTTAAGCGGAACAATTTTGAGTTTATCCCTCGGAATAGCTTCAGAAATAGCTTTAATCCCGAAGGTACCATGCCCATGTTCATCCTTAAAATCATTACTAACATCTTTATTGGCACTGTGATTATCAGGGGTGTAATTGTAGCCGTAATTTCGATATTTGTCAGATTTGTCATCTTTAACACGTATCATTAAATTATCCGGATTCCAGTCATCTTCGGGTTCGGGTGTACTGTTTGTAGATTTAGGCACACAGCCGGTATCCAGTACATAAATAGTTACTTCACTATCGAATACATTGTTAAATATGTTTTCGAGTAAATCGCCCTTAAAATCGGTGTAACTATTTGCTATCGGTGGCATTTTATCATAATTGAGGAAGATACCGAAATTACCACCACTATCAATTTCCACATTCCGCGAATTATTATCTTGTCCTCCATTTATCCTTACTTGAATACCGGGGAGCGGATATAATTTTATAGAATCGTCTTTGATAAGTTCGTCGGCGATTTCTTTTTCACACTCTAGCAAGTATAAATTTTGAGGGTTTATAGAGCTATCTTTTATTCTTACTCCTTTAGTCTCCCATTCTGTTAATTTATCGTTGATTTGTTGTTCAGTCTTATTGCTAAATCGTACAATTACTTGTTGGCGAGTGTCTTGTGATGCAGTTGCTTCCATAATAAAGTCTGTTTTAAAATAAGTTAGAAAATCAAATTTACAAAAAATAATTAAAAAAACAAATATGAAGAAATGCCCCGCGATGCGTGTGCATCTGCGGGTACATTTCTTGGCGTAAACTCAAGGAACGCCTGTGGTGAGAACCACATCACTATTTCATTTTCGGGGCGAGTTTACGCTTGATTATTGTCTTTTCGGAAAAGTGAGTTTTGGGGCAATCGTTGGTTTTATGGGGATGAAGGAGTAGAGCTTGCGCTTCATGTAATAAGTGCTTGTTTTGTCTTGTCGGCTATCGCGGTAATCCGTTTCTACCGTGAGTTTGACTTCATTGGCAGATAGGGGCGTGATGACCAGTTTTTTTGTAGCAAAACTTGGCGTGTAAGTAGCCTTGTAGAGCAAGCCCGACTTGTTTAAAGTCACTGTTTTCCAGTCGCAATCGGTGGGGTGACAACTGCCGAAGGTTTGAATTTTTGTACCATTGCCAGAAGTAATAAACTTGGTGACCCCCCGCGTATTAGCGTCTTTATTGTACCAAGTACCTGTGATGTCAAATTTGAATCGGGTCATGTAGTGCGTGTCCGTTCTGTCGGTACGACTATCTTGATAATCACTGAATATTTTAAGTTTTATCTTATCATCAGATACCCGTGTGATAGTAATTTTTCGCTTTACAAATCCTTGATTATAGTTGGCTTTGTAACTCGAACCCGATTGGGTCAACGGCACTTTATCCCACTCGCAGTAATTGGGGTGACAACTGCCATAAACTTGGATTTTGGTGCCGCCGGAGGTAACGACTATGGCAGGAATACTTCTCGTATTGGAGTCTGTGTTTTTCCAAGTGCCTGTGAGGTTAAAATTGGGGACAACTGGGCAAAACGAAAAAGTATATCCTCTATCTGTATTCATACCGAGATAGGCAGATTGCATCCGGTAAATCTGACCATTGGAGAAGCGATTTCTACAAGGCTTTGTCGAATAAGACAGCAGATTGCGTGTGTCGGGATTGTATCGCTGACCGTTGGCATCCACAACACTCGCGCCACCGGTATATCGACAACTTGAATTTACTCTACCCGACAGTCCCGGGTCTGCGGGTGTATCGCATACAAAATCGCCCGAGGTAGAGCAGTTTGAGCGATTCACCAACTCACCACCCGCGCCGTGTGTATGCAGTAGGTCAAACCAATGTCCGATTTCGTGACTAAGGGTAGATTGGTTGCGCGCATGGTCATTTTTCATGAATATGTGCTGTCTTCTTGAATCCGTGAGGGGTCTCCACGTCCATGAAGTTGAAGCACTAGGGGCGAAGTAAATATTCAACTTTCGGGCAACATTGCGTGTGGTGACATTCAATCTGTTGAAGGAGGCATTTGAATTACTGTTTCTTTCATCAAGATGATTGAAAGAATTATTGTACAGTGCATCCGAGTTGATATATCTGGTTTCGCAGAGTACAAAACGCATATTGGCATCGGCATAAAAATTATTGGCGCGTGCGATGGAAGCGTTCAAATCGGCTGTTGAGAGACCGCCTGTTCTGTTGGAACGTCTTACGATGTGTGCCACTACGGGTACAGTGCGTCGGTTGCCGTCAAATAAATCACCTTCGACACCATCTCCTTGTACGCTGTTTCGCATAATCGGAGTAAATTTACCCTTGTCGAATTTGATTTCCTGCATCTGCTCAACATTTTTCATCGGGTATTTTTTCAAAAATTCCAAACGCTGATTCTGCATGGATTTTTTGTCTTTCCAAATGCTGATGTATGCTTGGTCGGGTACGTAACCACATTCCTCTTGTGCCAGCAATTGAACTGTAAACAGTACTGCTGCGAGGAGCATTAAAATTGATTTGTTCATAATTTCTTAGGTTAATCCTTAAAAATGGACGGAGTTTTCTGTCCGGTTAAATAGATTTAAGTGTTAGTAAAATTTGTTGTACGTTGTTCAATTGGGTATCGCTGCAACTAAAGCGCAATAAGTCTGAAAATTCATCTTGTTGTTCTGTATAAACCCTGCCTTCGATATTTCTGAATTTGGCACTTGTTTTTTTGTAAGCTATCCAAATATTGACCTCCGGCAGTGTTTTTATTTTTTCAATGTATTCGTATTCTTCATTTAGTGTCTTGGTGTTTTTCGGAATAGATGTCATATCGTCCACCCCGATTTCATAGCCTATCACGACATCTCCTTTTTCGCTTCTGATGTCCAGAAATTCGGTGTCATCTCCCGTATCTTTTCTGGTCTTGTATTCGTCAGGAACGAGCATATTATAAATGTTTCTGACCGTCACCTTTTGTCCTGTATCCAATGTAGGTTCTTCCTGATTCATTTCTTTACCGGATAGTTTTGTTGATGTACATTGCGTCAGACTGACGAGTATTATCAGTACACCTGCGATGATGTATTTAAAATTGACCGGAAGATAACCGCCGTAGAGCTTGTATTGATATATGCTTTTCATTTCTTGAAATGTTAATCGAAATATGTATTTTTTAATAAAAATTATGAAATTTCCCATTCTACTGAATAATAATTGTATTCAAATTTTATTTAAATGATTATTAATATAATATAATTTAAAACAATGTGTTCGTTAAATTAAAAATCACAAATTGAACGCGAATATTTTATTTATTTTTGTAAGTGAAAGAAATTAAATAAATTCGACAGATTGATGAGCTTATTTTGCGCTTAGTTTTCCTCTTGAAAGCGGGCGTTTATCGGGATAAATAACTGTTTTCAAGGGGGAAAATAAGCGTAAAAGAAGCCATATAGCTGTCG
>CALCMV010000369.1 GCA_937967535.1 uncultured Saprospiraceae bacterium | reverse complement strand
ATACTAAACATGGCGATTGAAATCGCCTGTACGAGTTCCCGGTCAGCCTGTAAAGCAGTCATTACAGGTTCATTCGAAAAACTGATATTTTCCGAAATTTACCCCGTTCACAGTATATGAGCTTGCGGCTTATTGTCATTGCGCGAAAAAAATGTAAGCCGCAAAACTCAACTCGTTCATTCAAAATTCATCCATTCACTGATTGATAAATGAAGGCACTCATCAAATATTTCATACGCTACTCCAATACGGCAGATGTGGCGATATTGCTCATTATGGTCGTAGGGGGATTGTCCTTGATGAATATGACGCGCAGTTCGTTTCCGCGCAATGAGAGTCGGATTATTTTGGTGCAGTGTATCTATCCGGGGGCATCGCCGCAAGAAGTCGAAAATGGCGTGACAACCAAGATTGAAGACGGACTCGAAGGCATATCGGGCATCAAAAAAATCACTTCGACCAGCCGCGAAAATGCCGCAACGATTACGGTAGAAACTTTGGCAGAAACTGATATTGAAGTCGCCTTGGCGGATGTAAAAAATGCCGTTGACCGCATCAATTCTTTTCCCACCGGACTCGAAACGCCCGTAGTGTATAAGTTGGAGAATGTGGATTTGGCAGCAGAATTTGCCATTAGCGGTGATGTGGATTTGAGGACACTCAAAGCCTATGGAAAGATCGCAGAAGAGGAATTATTACTGCAAAAAAACATTTCAAAAGTCACGATAGGCGGCTATCCCGATGAAGAAATTGAAGTAGCCGTCCGCGAAAATGAACTGAACACTTATGGCTTGACTTTCGACCAAATCGCCGCAGCCATTCGCCGTAGCAATATTGACCTCACCGGTGGTACATTCGACATGGGCGACACCGAAATCACGATACGCGCCCGCAACAAAAAATATGATGCCGAGGGACTCCAAAACGTCATTGTAGCCACCAGCAGCACCGGTACAAATATCCGCCTGAAAGACATCGCCAACATTACTGATAAGTGGGCAGACAGCCCCATTCGCACCTATTACAACGGCAAACCCGCCGTCACACTGACCGTCAATAGTACCTTGAGCGAGGACATTATCGAAGGCTCTGAAATTGTCAAAAAATATATCGAAACATTCAATCAAAAACACGAAACCGTTCGTGCAGATATGATTCGCGATGGTAGTATTGCCGTCCGCAGTCGTACCAATTTGTTGGTCAAAAACGGTGCGATAGGTATTGTCTTGGTCTTGCTCGTTTTGGGTTTGTTTCTCAATCCACGTATTGCTTTTTGGGTGGCTTTGAGTATTCCGATTTCGATATTGGGGATGTTCATTATTGCGCCCTTTTTCGGAATTTCGGTCAATCTGTTTTCGCTTTTCGGATTGATACTCAGCATCGGGATTTTGGTAGATGATGGCGTAGTGATTGCCGAGAATATTTTCCAGAAATACGAAGCCGGAATGCCCGCCCACGAAGCTGCCTACAAAGGCACAATAGAGGTCGTACCTTCGATTATTTCGGCGGTGCTGACGACTTGTTTATTCTTTACGATTTTCTTTTTCTTGGGTGGTCGCATCGGCGATTTTATTTCCAATATTGCCTTTGTCGTGATTGTGGTTTTGTTGTTTTCTTTGATTGAAGGCTTCTTTATTTTGCCTGCACACATCGCACATTCCAAAGCCCTGCGCCAACACGCCAAAAGCAATAAATTAGAACAAACAACCACGCGATTTTTTGAATATCTTAAAAATAACATCTACGCGCCCATGTTGCGTTTTGGTCTGGATAACAAATTTTTATGCTTCGTGATTTTCTTTGTTTTGTTTTATTTTAGCATTGGTCTGATGCGGGGCGGTGTGCAGCCCTTTACTTTCTTTCCAAATATTGATTTTGACGAAGTGGGGGTTACATTTCGACTGCCTGCGGGTACAACGGAGGATGTGACAACTAAATATCTTGACCGGATAGAACGCGCCGCTTTTGAGGTCAATGAAGAAATGAGCCAAGAGCGCACAGATAGCAATAAAGTCATTACGGGCATCGTCCGCAATATCGGTCCGGGTGCGAATGAAGGCAACCTGAATATCATCTTATTTGACGGAGAACAACGCGGTATTGAGAGCTTTAAAATCAGCAATGCGATACGCGAAAAAGTCGGTCCGATTTATGAAGCCGAACAACTGACTTTTGGCGGAATACGTATATTTGGCAATGCAGTCGCGGTTTCTTTTTTGGGCAAAAATTATGAGCAACTCCGCACCGCAAAAACCGAATTTAAAACCATCCTCAATGCCATGCCCGAACTCAAAGACATTTCGGACGACGATGTACTCGGCAGTCAGGAACTCAACATGAGCCTCCGCAAGCAAGCCGAAGCCCTGGGTTTGAACCTCCAAACCATCATCAATCAAGTGCGGCAGGGCTATTTTGGTACGGAAGTCCAACGCCTTCAACGCGGCGACGATGAGGTTAAGGTTTGGGTGCGTTATGCCGAATCTGCCCGTCAGTCGCAGTCGGGTTTGGAGAATATGAAAATCCGCGTCAACGGCATCGCTTATCCACTCAAAGAACTCGTCAACCTCGAAGCACAAGCCGGCGTACTCAACATCAATCACGTAGACGGACGCACCAAAATCGAAGTCACCGCCGACCAAAGCAATCCCGATGCTTCTGCTTCGGAGATTGTCGCCAAAGTACAAAACGAAGTGCTGCCCGGCATCCTCGCCAAATACCCCGAAGTAGATGTGACTTTCGGCGGACAAAGCGAAACCGCAGGCGATACAGGTGCGGCTATGGGGCGTGTAATGCCTATTATTTTGCTACTCGTGCTGGCAGTAGTGACGTTGACTTTTCGCTCGTTCAAACAAGCGATTATGGTGATTTTGCTGATTCCATTTGCTTTCGTAGGTGTAGTAGCGGGACATATGCTGCATGGGATTCCGGTGAGTTTTTTGTCTATTTTCGGCATCCTCGCACTGGCAGGTATCGTCATCAATGACAGCCTCGTACTTATCAATGCCATGAATACAAATCTGCGAAATGGCATCCCCCTCAAACAAGCGGTCTATGATGCTTCACTGACCCGCTTCCGCCCGATTGTTCTCACTACTGTGACCACCGTAGCGGGCTTGCTGCCCATCGTCGCAGAGCGAAGCATCCAAGCGAGTTTCCTCAAACCTATGGCGATTTCGCTGTCTTATGGCTTGATTGCCGCTATGTTTATTATGCTTATCTTATTACCGATTTTTATTATGGGTTTTAATCTGATTAGCCAGCATTTGTATTGGTTGTGGGAAGGAGAGAAATTGGAAAGTGAAGAGTTTGAAGCGGCTGTGCGGGAGATGAAGGGTTGAGGTTGTTATTACATTCTTAACTCTTGTGCGTTTTTGGTAAAAGATGAGTAAATGAGTAGATGAATAAATGAGTAAATTTGAAATGAAATAATGTTTTAATGAATCAATACAATGTCTTCGCCAAATTTTGTCCCGATAATTATCGGGATGAATGACAAATGAATTTAAATTTTACTTTGTTTTTTACTGATAATTAATAATTAATAAATTAAACATTTTTTATCATTCAAAATTCAAAATTAACAAACACATTATACATTATTTAAATTTAAATATAAAAGTGTCAACTGCAATTCTAAATACGCCCCTTATTCACTATATTTTACATTAATATAAGGGAACTCGCAACAAAGTGCAAAACACACAAAATATAGAACAAATTTTAGATGAAAAAATTACTCGTTTTATCCCTCTCTTTGCTTATCGTATGTGGCTTATCAGCCCAAGATGGCAATGGTTTCTCTGCCGCTCAATTTCTCGGATATGAAGTTGGCACAAAATTTACGCGCCACCATCGCGTAGTTGATTATTTTGAGTATGTGGCAAACAATTCGCCGCAGGTCAGATTGATGCCTTATGGTCAAACTTTTGAGGGTCGCCCTTTGGTAACAGTAGCCATTTCTTCCGAAAAAAATATCCGCCAATTGGAGACACTCCGCAAAGAACATCTTACACGTATTGGCTTAGATGATACTTCTTTAGTCACTGACAAACAAGTGCTTATCGTATGGTTGAGTTATAATATTCATGGAGATGAGGCGGTGTCGAGCGAGGCAGCTTTATCGGTATTGGAGAAGCTGACAAGTGGCGGGGCGGATATTAATCAATGGTTGGAAAATACCATTGTTGTTATGGATCCATGTGTCAATCCTGACGGGCGTGACCGATATGTAAATTGGTACAATAACGTGCAGTTGGTGCAGCCAAATGTAGACCAAAATTCGGAAGAACACAACTCGACTTGGCCCGGCGGACGTGTAAATCATTATCTTTTTGACCTCAATCGCGATTGGGCTTGGCAGGTGCAAGTCGAATCACAACAACGCGCTGTGCTTTATCAGGATTGGATGCCGCATGTGCATGTCGATTTTCACGAAATGGGTATCAATTCGCCTTACTTTTTCGCGCCTGCGGCGCATCCGCTACACGAAAATATTACGCCCTGGCAACGTGAGTTCCAACAATTAGTAGGTGAAAATCACGCTGGATATTTTGACGAGGAAGGCTGGTCATTTTACACGAAAGAATACTTCGATTTGCTCTATCCGAGCTAT
>CALCMV010000368.1 GCA_937967535.1 uncultured Saprospiraceae bacterium | reverse complement strand
ATGCCCCAAAGCACCAACACATCTTTTGCTTCAACAAAGAGCGTTTCGTACTGATTGATACCATACAAAGTAAAGTACAAACCCATCAAAAAGGGATGTAGCGGATAAACATTCGTTATTTTTTTTAGCCATTCGGACATTAACACAAAGATACGAGGTGAATTATACACTTAGCATAATATTTACTACATTTGTAATGAAACTAAAGAATATCTATTCGTAAAAAAATAATCACCCATGATAAGATTGCTGACCTTTTTCCTGTTTTTCTTTGCTTTTTATGGTCAATTTTATGCTCAAAATAGTAGCACATATACCGTCTATTTTGATAGCAATAGCGATCTTGTTTCTTCCGAAAATGAGACTATATTAAACGGTGTTTTAACTACTCCAAACATCACTAAAATCCTTATTGAAGGACATACTGATGATGAAGGAAATGAGGTGTATAACCGCGATTTGTCGGAGCGTAGAGCCGATGCGGTAAGGCGATATTTAGTTCATCAAGGCTTGGCAAAAGACTTGATAAGTACCTCATCTTTTGGAGAAAATGCACCTATCACAGAGAATCAAACTGACGATGCCAAGCAACTCAACAGGCGTGTTGTCGTGACCGTATTTTTCGATATTCCGCAGGAAAGTCCGGTGATTGAACCACCACAGATTGAGGAAGTTATTGCAGAAGAAATACCACCTTCAATTCCTGTTCCTGACTCAGTTTCTATTGATAATTCGCTGTTGAACAGCATATTAGCGCGTCAACTTAAACCGGAATTTTTTAAGATAAACAATCAGCGTGATACCATGATTCGCACGCAATCCGGGATTTTGTTTTATTTTAATAAAGGTATTTTTGAAGGAAATTGTGCGGAAGAAATTACGATTAAGGTGACGGATTATTCGAGCCGCCGCAAAGCAATACTTGCTAATGCGCCTACGCTTTCCAACGGTAGATTATTGTATTCGGCGGGGATGTTTGAGATTCGGGCTTTTTGCGAAGATATGCCTGTTGATGTGAAAAAAGGAAAGAAGTATAATGTGTTTTTCCCCATAAAGGAGGACGTACCTGCTGTGCGAAAATTCAAGGGATTTTATGGCGAACGGGATTCATTGAGTGGAGCATTAAATTGGGAAGTAGTACCTTCAAATCCTCTGCCTATCGTTGAGGGTTCAAAAATCAATTGTGGTCGCGGTAGCGGTGGATCAGGAAAAAAGTGTTTTTTGTTGCGGATTTTACAAGATAAAAGGAAGCGCAAACAGGAAGAAAGGCTCAAGGAACGGATAGCTGCTGCTCAAAAACGCTATCCTAATATTAATTTTGATGCCATTCGGGGTATTCCGAGTTCCAATACAAATTATTTTGCATTTCAAGCACAAAGAATGGGTTTTATTAACTGCGACGCTTTTTGGAGAGTTGCACCTGAGAAAATTATCAATGTTTTGGTGGATGTGCCTGCTAAAAATAATACACAAGTATGGATGGTTTTTGAAGACCGAAGAAGCATTTTGCAATCTTCGAGAACCTTTACAAACAGACATGAATTTGCCCGAATACCAAAAAATGAAAATGTTTGGATTGCAGCGACTAAAATTGACAAAGAAGGAAAATTATTTCTTGGTATGAAAAGAGCAAGTACAAGCGACAAGCGTATTAGTCTTGAATTTGAAGAAATGGAAAGCGAGGAAGAACTGATGCAAATATTAAGTGGAGTGAATTTGTAGTTTTTTGAGGAAATCCCTAATATGTTCTATCTCTGAAAAGTCGTAAGGAAGGGTTCAAAAAAACAAAAACCTTAGAAACCGGATATTTGCATCCGGCTTCCTTGGTTTCTGAAATATCCACACTTCTTTATTTTTGAAATTAAACCGTAATACACCAACACATTCTCTTTCAATGAATGATGTAAACAGCAATACCACATTTTTTTGAAAATTATTTTATAAAAAATTTAAATTAAAAAATCCCTAACATGCTCTATATCTGAGAAGTCGTAAGGGAGAGCGCGAAAAAACAAAAACCTTAGAAACCGGATATTTGCATCCGGTTTCCTTGGTTTCTGAAATATCCACACTTCTTTATTTTTGAAATTAAATCGTAATACACCAACACATTCTCTTTCAATGAATGATGTAAACAGCAATACTGCATTTTTTTTGAAAATTATTTTATAAAAATTTAAATTACTGATAATCAATGTATTAGGATTTTATTTTTTTTTCAAAAAAACTGTTACCCTGCCGTTCTTCGATAAAAAAAAGCGAATTACGGCACTTTCATAAAAATTTGTATTTTTGTAAATCGAATGACGATAAATAACCCGTCATTCAACAACTCGTCAATTCATCAACTCGTTAATATGAGTCAAAGGAAAGTACCTATACCTGAGCAATTGGTTTCAGAGGGCTTGCAGACACAAACCGAAATGTTGGCGGTGCGTCAGACTGGCAAGAAATTGTTTATTGGTATTCCGAGTGGGGTATCGTTTCAGGAGCATCGTGTGTCGCTCAAACCTGCTTCGGTGAGGATGTTGACATCAAATGGTCATCGTGTGGTGGTAGAGAAAGGCGCAGGCGAAAATTCGGGATATAGCGACCACGAATACTCGGAAGAGGGCGCAGATATAGCGTATAGCAAAGAGCAGGTATTTAAGGCGCAGGTCATCCTGATGGTTGCGCCACCAACGGCAGAAGAAATAGAATGGATGCAGCCCGAACAAGTGATTATTTCGCCTATTCATCTGCCCACGATGCGGTCGGAATATATCGAACAATTGCGCCGAAAGCGCGTCATTGCACTCGCATGGGAATACATACAAGATAGATCGGGCATGTTTCCTTTCGTACAGACAATCAGTGAGATAGCAGGCACATCAGCCATTATCACCGCCGCCGAATTGCTCGCCAATACCAATAAGGGACGCGGCATACTGCTCGGCGGGATTTCGGGTGTACCGCCTGCACGAGTTGTCATTTTGGGTGCAGGAATTGTGGGAGAATCGGCTACGCGCACCGCACTTAGTTTGGGGGCGGAAGTCCGTATTTTTGACAATGATATTTACAAACTAATGCGCCTCCAATCTAACCTCAACCAACGTCTCCACACCTCCGTCATTAATCCGAAATATCTGAAAGAAGAACTCGTCAAAGCCCACGTTGTCGTTGGTGCGATACACTCCGAAACGGGTCGTGCGCCCATAGTGGTGAGTGAAGATATGGTGTCCAAAATGCGGAGCAAATCCGTCATCATAGATGTGAGTATTGACCAAGGCGGTTGCTTTGCCACTTCGCGTGTCACTACGCACGATAAGCCTACTTTTGTCAATTATGATGTGATTCATTATTGTGTGCCAAATATCGCTTCAAAGGTAGCACGTACCGCCTCTTCTGCCATCAGCAACATCGTCACACCTATGCTCCTCGAAACCGAGCATACAGGCGGTTTGGCGAATCTATTGGAAGCCAATAACGGCTTTCGACATGGCGTATACGTATATAAAGGAACGCTGACGAATCAGCATTTGGGCGAGCGATTTGGGATAAAATCTACTGATATTAGCTTGTTGCTTGCTTCGCGTTTGTAGAAGGTGTTCGGGTAAAATAAGGTAGTTGTAAGGCGAATTTTTTGGCATGTTTAGAATTGCAGTTGACACTTTTGTTTTTATATTAAATTAATGTAAAATGTAAAATAATAAATGTAAAATGTAAATTTGTATAACGCGAGCGAACGCGGGACATTTCTTATTTTATTGATTTTTAATTTTTTAAACAATAGAAAAATAAAAATGTATTGTACACGTACTACATTCCGATAGCTATCAGAATTTACATTTTACATTTCAAAAAAGTGTCAACTACTTTTACGGCAAATCTAAACACGTCAATTTTTTTATGAAAAATGGCTGTCTGAATCCACTTTTAATAAAGAAATTCGCCTTGCAATTCACATATAATCATATAAAAGCTATCCGTCTATTTTACTTGCGCCCTCAACAACCACTGATGCAAAAGTCCCGGAAAAAATCGCTTCAAATAGATGCCCATCACTTCCCGCTTACCAATATAGACTTCATGCTTTTCGCGTTCGATGCCTCGTATCATTTTTTTCGCACATTGCCCGGAAGTGAGTCCTTGCGCTTGCATCTTGTCCATATAATCTTGTGGCGAGCCGTCGGCGGTAAGCGCATTGAATGAGATACGGGTCTTGACAAATCCGGGGCAGACCATCGTTACTTTTACATTGTCGGCATCATGTTCGAGGCGAAGGCAATCGAAAAAGCCATGCAAGGCATGTTTAGACCCACAATAACCGGAACGATATTGAGAGGAAAAACGCCCCATGAGACTGGTGACATTCACGAAGTGTCCTCTTTTATTTTTGATAAATTGTTCTAATACAATTTTAGAGAGATGAATGGTGCCGAAGTAATTGACTTCCATCAATTTGCGATATACTTCCATGCTCGTTTCTGCCAATAAAGAACGCTGACTGATACCTCCATTATTCACCAAAATATCAATTTGATGATTGGCTAATACTTGTTTTGCGGTCGTTGCGATACTTTCAGCATCCGCTAAATCCAATGGAGATACTATGACTTTTTCAGGAAATGCACATTTTGCTTTGACCGCTTCGAGCGCATCCTTTTTGCGTGAAGAAAGGATTAGGTTCGTACCTTTTTCGGCAAGTTGGTATGCGAGTGCTTCGCCGATACCGGAGGATGCGCCGGTTATCCAGACGGTTTTGTTTTGCCAGTTCATAATCAAATGAGTAAATGAGTAGATGATGAAATGAGTAAATGTTACTCATCATCTTTGTACCATCCTGCAGGTTGGATAGCAAATTGATGAACCTCTTTGAAGGGATGAATGGCTGCCATCATTTTTTGTGGCGATTTGGGTATTTTTTTGTTTTCTAACCAATCCTTTTTAGAGATTGTACCAAAGATGAAATATTTTTCAGGAGAAAATCTCATCTTCAATTCTACAATAATGGGTTTCAGATGTTCTTCTATTTCTGATTTTTGCACCACAATCATATCGCACTCTTCACAGTATTTGCATGATTTATTAAAAGAAAGCATACTCAGTGGCGCACCACGGTTTTCCTGATAATGAATCATCAGACAGAATTTTCGTACCTTCATCTTACTATCACAAGTGAGGCATCTTGACCATTTGTAAAATTCATAAGCATTGAGGTAAAAATCATGTTTTGGTTTGTTCATTTTCATAAATGATTTTTTTGTGCGAAACAACTCACGAATTAACGAATCACGAAGGCATTACTCCATTATCTCATAATCAATATCCAACTTACGTATAGCGCGAAACGCTGCATTGGTCGTACCGGATACTTCGATTTCGATTTCTGTGCCTTCGAGTAGGTAGCCTGTTAGTTCGGTAGCTGTGGAGCTATCCATATTGTCGGCTACTTCGGTGAGCATTTTGCTGATGGCGTGTTTGTCGGGGCGTTTTGCACTGCAAGAGAGTAATTTTATTTGCATGTCAGAATGAGTAAATTAGTAAATGATTAGATGAGTAAATGTTATAGAACTCATGGCTAAATGCCCAAGATAGTGAATATTTTGTAGATTTCTAAAAACAAAGAAAGGCTGCCCAAAAGGACAACCTTCCAAAGAAACAGAAATATTATCAGGTGTTTGATGGAGTGTTTGCAGTTTGTTAGTCAGCAGTCCGCCATTTTAGCGTGAAATAAGCGGCGGACTGCGGACAGAAAAACTGCGGACTATTCTATTCTGAAATTTTCACAAAACGCTCGGTAGCATAGGTATCATCACCATATCGCAGGTGTAGAATGTACACGCCAGCCGGGAGATGATTGAGTGGTATGTATAGGTGTTCGGCATTGATGATTTGTGTGCCAATCAACTGACCGGAGGTACTGTAAATCGCTATCGAAGCACCCTCGCGAATGTTTTGGAAATTGATATTGATGTATTCCGTTGCGGGATTAGGGAAAATACGTATCGCCGGACTTTCGACCAAGAATTCATCTTCACGCAGGTCAAGCGGTGTATAATTTTGTGATTCGGCGGTAATATTGACGGTATAGTCTTCTACCTCGCCATAGGCGAAATCGCTGCAAGGATTCATAAGTCTGTTCCAACGCATAGATACACGCATGCCCGTAAGACCAAGCGCAGCATCTGCCGGAATCTCAATGTTGCTTGAAAGTATGCCCGCACCATTGCCGCTAAATACACGCTCACCGGAGTCATCAAAATCCCCATCTTGATTGAAATCTATCCAGACTCTCCAAGCTTCATTATAAGGCGAGCCGGAGAATCCGGGCATCAAAGCAAGCGGTACAATATCGCCCAGCCCAACGGTGACTACTTGATTGCTGAAGTCGCCATAACCGCCATTGTTGCCGGATGTGTTGTCGATATTACCGAAAATTACGCGGTCAATATACTCGTAATTTGTGTTGAAAGCTGTTGATTCGCAGTAGTCCGGTGTGGTGTCGCAAGCGTTGTTTGCATCGTTAGGGCAAAGGTCGCAGGCATCGGGTGTGCCATCGCCGTCTGTGTCAATAGTGTCATCTCCGGCAGGGCAAATATCGTCGTTGTCGCATACAGTATCGCCATCTGCGTCGGCACAATCGTCGGGGCTGTCGCATAGTCCATCGCCATTGGCATCTTCGTAGATTTTAAGATTGGCAAAGAATGAATTGCCATTGTTTGGTGCTGCATCGTGGTCGCTTACGAAGAAGAAATATTCTGCCTGACCTGTGTAAAATTCACCGACAGGAATCATAAAATGTTCGTATTCGCCGCTTCCTGAGTAATCGTTGAAAGTTGAATTACCCCAATTCTGTGTACCGTATAGTTTGAAAGTGCGACCTGAACTGATTGAAGTGTTATTGTCAAATCCAACCCCGTGAATCTCACCGATTTGGGTACTCTTGAAGTCAAATTCTATTATAGTGTAAGGCGTTATTTCGTAATCTACTGTGATGGCTTTCCATGCGTTGTCGTTCAATTCGATAGTTGTACCTTCAGCAGAGGTGGTGACTGTGCCTTTATCTTGATTGTTGCCGTAAGTACCTATCGGATAATCCATGAAATTGAAGGTCGGACAATCTTCGCAAGCATCGGGTGTGCCGTTTCCGTCCGAGTCAATATTGTCATCACCGCCGGGGCAAATGTCTTCACTATCGGGTACACCATCGCCATCACTATCTGTATCGTTAAAGAAATCGCAAGCATCGGGTGTGCCGTCACCGTCTGAATCAAGGCTGTCATCGCCAAATTCGCAAATATCTTCTGCATCACAAATACCGTCAGCATCGCCATCGGCGAATGTACCTGCACAGTCGCAGTTGGGCGTGTAGATGTCGCCTGTGGTACAAGCATCACTATCGTCGCAAGGCGTTCCAATGAGTGAGTTATTCAATACGGGACAAATATCTTCTGCATCACAAGCACCATCCTCGTCCGAATCAACATATGTGCCTATGCAATTGCAATTTTCATCATAAGTATCATTGATAGTACAAGGGTTGCCATCGTCACAGACGGATGTTGAGGTGTTTTCCTCAATCGTCAGGGTAAGCTGCGGTGTTGCACCGGCGTTTTCTTTTGATTTGAATGATACATCGTTTCCATCTACATGGGTGACAATCAAGGTCAGCAAATTAGCAGCCGTTATACCGGATAATGATGTCGAATAAGTCGTTTGCGCGGAATAATTTCCGGTGAATTGCCCTAACAAAGTACTTGGATTCGGTTTATTATTGGTAGAAAGATTGGTTTCTGTCCAATTATTATTATCGCCTTGTTCGATGCTGATGTCGCCATTTCCGGCATCATTATGTACTGTAAGTTCTAAATCAGCCGTAGCAATTGTACCATTTACTGCACTCAAATCAAACATGATATAAGACACCCGTTTACCACTTTCTGCTCTTAAAATATTGTTGTTGTATCGGATACCATTTTGCAAGTAAGCATCGTGTACAGGTTCGAGTACTAAGGTGCTTGGGCTGTCAATGACGGGGAATACACCCTCACATTCGCAATTAGATGTGTAAACATCATTGATGGTACATGCACTACCATCATCACAAGCAGTACCAATTAATTCATCATTAAAATCAGGGCAAATATCATTTGCATCACAAACACCGTCTTCATCTGCGTCGAGGAATACGCCTACACATTCACAATTAATGTAAGTATCATTTACGGTGCAATCATCACCATCATCACAGGCAGTACCGATTAATTCATCATTGAAATCAGGACAAATATCTTCTGCATCACAAATACCATCTTGGTCGGAGTCGGCGTATGTTCCTGCACATTCGCAATTTTCATTATAAATATCCTGAATAGTACAGGCATCACCATCATCACAAGCAGTACCAATTAATTCATCATTGAAATCAGGGCAAATATCATTTGCATCACAAACACCGTCTTCATCTGCATCAAGCAATACGCCTACACATTCACAATTAATGTAAGTATCATTTACGGTGCAATCATCACCATCATCACAGGCAGTACCAATTAATTCATCATTAAAATCAGGACAAATATCTTCTGCATCACAAATGCCATCTTGGTCAGAGTCGGCATATGTTCCTGCACATTCGCAATTTTCATTATAAATATCCTGAATAGTACAGGCATCGCCATCATCACAAGCAGTACCAATTAATTCATCATTAAAATCAGGGCAAATATCATTTGCATCACAAACACCGTCTTGGTCAGAGTCGGCGAATGTACCTGCACATTCGCAATTTTCATTAATCACATCATTTAGAGTGCAATCGTCGCCATCGTCGCAAGTAGCACCTACATCGCAAGTGGGGCAGTAATCATCAAGACAGATTGTAATATCAGTGAAGCTACCGCCATTGATGATAGGGATTAATGCCCCGTCAGCTTCTTCAACAATTACGGTGGAGGGATAGATGTCCTGCGTATGCCATTTAATATCAAAACATTCGCTACCATCTATGATGTCAAAACCAAGCCTACCGACCGGAATAGGCGTGGTGCCAACCGGAAATCCGTTACTGCTTTGTAAGGCAATATTATAAGAAAGCACCGTATCCATAGAACCCAATAAAGAGTGTGGACTGTACAGTGCAAATTCATTGTTGGGCAAAGGATAAACACCCGATAAGCCCAATTCCTGAACGATAACGGGATTGGCAATTGCCTTATCGAAAGACATACGATAATTTTGTTCGGCTATGTCAAAGCCCAAATTGGCATGGGTGGCTTGCACTGCAAAATCAACGTTGATGGTTTGATTTTGACAATCCACTTCTGCCACGCTGAATGAAAGGCTATAAACTGCTTCGGGGTCGCTAGCATCTGAGAAATCGCAAGCATCGGGCGTGCCATCGCCATCTGTATCGAGGTTGTCGTCGCCAAATTCGCAGATGTCATTGGCATCACAAACACCGTCGTCATCTGCATCGGCAAATGTACCTGCACATCCACAATCTTCCTCCAAGACATCATTAATTGTACATGCGTCACCATCGTCGCAAGCATCGCCGGGTGTACATGCTGTACATTCTGTCAAACAAAATGCACCATTGACGCGGCTTCTGATAAGGTCGCCGGGCTGCTGCCCAAATCCTATATTGAAATCAATACCAATATCTCCCAGTAAGTGACAATAACTCATAATCGTGCCTGAAGTCGGCAATGCTGCATCACAGCCCTCACCGAATCCCGCAGCCGTACCGCAGCCGTCAATCGCTGTATTATTTCCATTCCAATAACATCCATGTGTATGTGGCGAACCAAGATTGTGACCAATTTCGTGCGTTATAACTTCCACATCCCATGAGAAGGTAGGAATCTGTTCGTAAGACCCCTGAAGACCACTCGCGGCTGTATTGACAAAGCTATTGCAGATTACATCGCGATAAGCAAGTCCGCGCACTCCATTGAGGTGAACAATATGTACCAAATCGCCATGAGTTTTGCCATAGCCTTGTGCTACGAGGTCTTCGAGTTCTGTACCATTTCCATAAGGAGAGGCTATATCCCAGACTTGGAGGTAGCTGATTTGTACATTAATATTTTCATTGATATATAAAGCAGCCACTTGACTAAATACGCCTGCAATATAATTGGATGCAATATCTGCATCCGAATTGGCAGCCAAATAAATAGAATGGTCTACTTCCATATGTATATTTATACAATTGGTAGTCGAACTGCTTAGAGGTTGAGCATCAATCGGCGGCATATCTGATTCAGACATTCCGGGAGGCAATAATTCCTGACAGTCATATTCAATATCGCTTTTCAAATCAGCATTATTGTACAAAATATGGGTATCACTATTTTTCATTTTGCCCAATGTGTACGCCTTTCCGCCCAAGTGTATGCTTCCGATGAGTTCATTATTTAGAAATGAAAAAGCAGCGAAACTATTGGCATCGCTTGTAGCAGCCCCCCAATAATGTGCGCCCATATCTTGCGAAATCAATGCGCCTGATGCGGCTACTGCCTGAAAATCATCACTTAAAATATCAGCTTGCAGCAATTGAAACTCTACTTGCTGCCCCTCTATCGGCAAAGAGACAATCAATTGTTGGGCATTAGCCTCCTTGATAGATTGAAATTGCTGTGATTGGATTTGAAAGAATTGTTTTTTGGAAAGCAAGGTTTTTGGAATGGAACTTTTCAGGGTATTTGCTTCTACTATTGAGAGGGGGTTGTAAGTTGCTATATTTTGTGCCGTAGCAAATTGTTGACTTATTTTTTGTTGGATGATTTGTTGTCCGTTTGATATTAGACAAGAACAAACAATTAGTGTTGATAAAAGAAATTTAGCGAAGTAGTGCTTCAAATGCATAAATAATAGTGTTTGATAATGAGTAATACGTTTTCTATTATTTTTTGAATGAGACTATTGGTGAATGAATATTCACACAATGAGTGGTCGCGTTGGTTTTTGTGGTTCACATAGGAGAGTTTGTCGGACAAATGTACTTGGAAAGGAATTTTTTGCATGTCAATAAAGCACAGGTTTAATGACATGGTAAAACGAAAGTTATGAATTAAATCTAATTTCAATGTGTATAAAAATGAATTTATTACAGAAAATTAGGCGATAAAATATTTTTAATTTATTATTTTCTTAATATTTATTTTGTTTTAAATTAGAATTTTTTGACATGTTTTTTTATAACTTTATTTAAAAATAAATTTCCAAACAAATTAAACTAATTTACCATGTCACTTTTTGAGTGGTGGGAAATGTGATAAAAGGAAATGAAAGGCAATTTTTATTCTACTGAACAATAATTTTATTTAAATTGTAATTAACTGATTATTAATTTTTTATCCCGAAATTAAAAAAAGAAAGCACGATATATCTCCCCCTTTGGAGGGGGTTGGGGGGTGGAAAAACAGTCGAAAGTCCACC
>CALCMV010000367.1 GCA_937967535.1 uncultured Saprospiraceae bacterium | reverse complement strand
TCCCACTGCCAATGACGATAATATAGCCATCAATGCAGGCAGCAACAGTCTTTTTAATGTTTTGGCAAATGATAATACACCTCCCGGAGTGAATTTTGAAACAGTGACTTTGCTCAATACCATTCCCGCATCACAAGGGACGATTACGACAAGTAACAGTGGTTTGACCACCTTCACATCTGCCGCCGGATTTGCCGGAAATGTGACTCCCCTGACCTACGAAGTATGTGCCGATAATGGACTGTGCGACCAAGCTACTATATTTATCACAGTACAAGGCGAAGCCCCCGATGCCAATAACGATAATGTATTTATAATAAGCATAGGTGGTACGTTCAATATTGTGGCAAATGATGTCATCCCTGCCGGACAAAACATTGAGACATTGACGATTCTGACAAATATTCCTGCTTCCGAAGGTACGATTACTGCAAACAATACGGGTTTGACGAGTTTCACACCCGCCATAGGATTTTCGGGAGATGTGACCCCTATTAATTATCAAATATGTATCACCAATACGCTCTGTGACGAGGCAACTATTCGCATCAATGTATTACCATCTCCTAGTGTAGATATTGAGGGTACGATATACACCAAAGACGGCATCACACCACTTAGCGATGTAGATATTGAACTTTCAGGTGATGAAAATGATTCTTTGAATAGCACTACGGGTACTTATAGTTTTGATGTCACCAATGGCGGCAGCTACACCATCACACCGAGCAAAGGCGGCAGAGTAACCAACGGTGTCACTTCGATAGATTTGGCGATTGCACAAAGGCATATTTTGGGGCTTTCTGACTTGCCTACAGTCTATGATGTAATTGCGATGGATGTGAACCAAAGTTGCACCCTGAGTTCGATAGATTTGGCGATTATACAAGGTGTGATATTGGGACTTTCCGATGAATTTCCGGAGGGAAAATCATGGAAATTTGTACCTGCTGATCTTGAATTTCCTGATATAGATACGCCCTGCGATTACGACCAGTTTTTATCTTATGAAAATTTAAATACAGATGCAACAGGACAAGATTTTATTGGAGTAAAAATCGGTGATGTCAACAGTACTTATGACCCTACAAACGGCTTCACTTCCAATGTCCCCATTAGATTTTCGATAGCCGATGCCTTTGCTGCCCCTAATGAAATCATCCAAATTCCGGTCAATATTTCACAAGCAATTGATATAGCTACATGGCAATTGACACATACTTGGGATGCAGATATACTCGAATTTCAGGCTGTCGAAATGATAAATGAAACACTCACAAGCGGTATTGCCTTTGGCGAACACGCTATCGAAGAAGGGAAATTGACCTCTCTGTGGCTGGATCCCGAAAATCTGCCAATTACATCTAATGAGGAAATTCCTGCTTACTATCTGACCTTCAAAGCAATAGGACAAGCTGGTACATCCACACAAATTTCTACCAATTCGGATATTACAACTGCTATCGCATATAATGATGATCTTGAAGAAGTGGAGATGGTTTCTACCGATGGTTTATTGCAGATTCAGGCAGTGACAAATGTGATGGATATAACCTCCGAAAATAATGTTTTATCATTCAAAAATATACCCAACCCATTCCGCGATAATACGACGATTTCTTTTGAATTGCCGCACTCAGGCGAGGTTAATATTTTGATTTACAATGTTTTAGGAAAAGAAATAAAACAATTTAGCGGATACTATAATGCAGGAATAAATAGGGTTTTTTGGAATGATGCCGCACAATTGCCCGCAGGTATATATACCTGTGAATTACAATTTGATGAATATCAACAAACAATAAAATTACTGCATACATATTAAGTGTCAAAATATGTGTTTTGTTTTATGGATAAAAGGCTTATCTTTGAAAGTAATACCGAAGAAAAATATTTTATCGTTATAAATAAACAGTAAAATAAGTTTCTTTATGAATTTAAATAAATCCCGTCATTCGTCGGGACAAGTTGTAAAATGTAAAATAATAAATTTAAAATGTAAATCCCGATAGTTATCGGGAGTAGGACGTTGGATTAACGTATTTTTCTCATATTTATTTGATTTTAAAATTATTTTGGACTTTGGACAGAGGAAATTGGGGAATTTGGAAATTCGGTAAAACCCTTTATTTTAGAATTTTATAAAAAATAATTATTTACATATTTTCTTTTAATAATAAAAATAAAACAATTGATAATCAATCCTTTATAAAATTAAACCTAATTTCCCAGTTCCCGAATTCCCATTTTGTCCAAAGTCCAAAAAATTATTAAAAAATAAAAATACTTTGTACACGTACTACGAGCACTTTTACATTTATTATTTTACATTTTGCATTTCAAAAACACAAAGAAATTTAATAAACAATGTACCAATAATGAAATATGAACCGCCACACACTCATAATTCATTATTTCGCAAAACTGTTATACTTCTTTCGGGTGAGCATTTAAATTCTTAGCCTAAAGAAGTATAGAATTATACACTAATTAAAATAAACATTGCTATGAGAATGCTCACTTCCAAACTTAGTGCCTTACTATTTGCCGTACTCATTGGCTTTCATGCCGATGCTGCTAGAATAGAAGTCTCTCAAGCACTTGCTTTTCCCGGAGAAGAAGTAACAATTACCGTTATGATAGATGACCTGCCGGAACGGACAACCGCTATACAAGGCACACTAGTCTGGGATGAAAACCTGATTACCCTGATGGATGCCAATACCGGTATTTTACCCGATATGACTTTTAATACCCAGAATGATGACCGTTTGGGCTTTTCATGGTTCAATGGAAACGGCGAGGAAATTGTCGGAGAAAATGAACTGATTAACCTGACATTCATGGTGACAGAAGAAATTGAAGCAGAAACTCAACGTGCAATGATTCGCTTCGGAAATGACCCCACGGCTACCGAAGTGGGGGGTACAGGTTCCACTGTGTCTTTAGAAACGGTTGAAGGCTACATTGATATAACAGGCGGTCTCCCTGTCGAATTAAGGGCTTTTGATGCCACACCCACCAATGATGCCATCGCACTCACATGGGCTACCGATTCGGAAAGCAACTTTGAAGGATTTGAGGTACAGCGAAGTATAGATGGGAATAATTTTTCAATTATTGCATGGCTTGATGCTCGCGGCAATGAGGCACAAGGCGCAAGCTACGGTTATGCAGATAGTGACGCAACTTCTGGTAAAACCTATTACTACCGTCTCCAAATGTGGGATTTTGATGCCAGTTCTGAATATTCAAATGTGATAAGTGCGCGTATCGAAGGGCGCGGTCCGGTGATTGAGGTATTCCCGAACCCGACGCACCATGAGGCGGTCTTGGCATTTGAAAATTTCACGGAAATAGATGCACCGGTGTTGGTTACGATTCACGATAATATGGGACGCACCGTTCAACAATTGAATTATCCGGTACAAGCAGGTAAAAATATTATTCACCTGAATGTCAACAATTTATCTGCGGGTATGTATACGATTCGATTAGAACAAGGCGAGTATTTTGCTACGAGAAAATTGATTGTTCGATAGGAAAATTTAGAATCAGTTCATAGTGAATAGTTTTTTACAATCAATTGAATTGTACTCTTTACTGATTATGAATGTTAGGCAAACTTAGACGTTTAACCAAAATTCAGATTATTAAATTCCAAATTCCAAGTAATATTTCTATTAGTTGGAATTTGGAATTTTTTATTCGTTACTTAGTGAAAGAAATTCACCTTGCAACTCGTATATAATGTAGTTCATAGTTTTCTATTCCCAATAATCCACCGTATTTGCTGCAATATTCACTCTTAAACTTAGCCCCACATAATTTCGCGTATATTCGAGTGTGGGGTCTTCACTTACTCGATTTCTATAAATATAATCAGCATCCAGATAAACATTATGGCGCAATTGATAGCTTGCGGAGAGTTGTCCGATAAGCAATTGATTACTAATACCTTGTCCTGTTCTGTGACCAAAATCATCATCTTCACTGCCCTCCGGTATGATACGGTCGAGGTAGTCGGCAAATAGATTGTGACCGACATTTTCACCGGAGTTATCTGTACCGAAATCTGCATACACTACTCTTGCCTGCAATACTAAAGGATGAATGGGTTGATAGCGAATTTTTCCGATAATCTCGCTAAAATTCGCGCCAAGCGGATGTGCTAAAGGTTGGTTGTAATGCGTATAACTAATCGGCACATCGTCATATGTATAAGTATATGGGCGCACAGTGTTGTATTCGATTTGTCCGTCTAAATGGCTGATACCCAGCATATCTACGTATTTCAAGCCCAATTGAATACCGGTTTTATTTGCCCACCAGCCATTATTGCCGATGAGTTCGCTAAACATAAATTCGTCGAATACCAATTGTCCGTAGAACGAAAATCTTTTCAGGAAGTTGTACTTTAGATGGAAGCCCGCCACCACATTGTCGGGGCTACCCAAGCCCTGTTCTATGGTGCGATAGATGATAATGGGATTGAGATATTGCAACTCAAAGGTATTGCCCCTGTCGAAGATAACGGATTCGTAAATCCCAAAATTTAGATTGGGCAATATATTATTAAAACTCAGATGGTGTGCAGCTATATATTTTTTGGGTAAAATGCGATTTCCGGCTCGCGGATGTTGCGAAGTCAACTCCGCATAGAGGTTTTGATAATGCAATTTCCAAACGCGGGTATTGAGTTTCAGGTAAAAATAATCATTCGAAAAATCTGACAAAAACAAGGAGCGCATCCCATCACCAATAAAATGGCGACCATGCCCAAAGTGTGCGTTGATATGCTTGGAGATGCGGGCTGCAATGTAGCCTTGCCCACGCAAATAATCGAAACCATCGGTATTCCAAACATCCGTCCGAAAGTCTTTGTAAAGACCTGCACCCGGTACGGCGGGAAGGCTATCTTGTTCGATACGCCTCATCACATGTTGTTGGAATCGCTCTTGCGATTCGTACAAATTCGTATGAAACCACACCACATCGTCAATCGAACCACGTAGGCTGATACCACGCCGATTGAGGTATACAAAACTTGTATCGCCTGTTTCCTGACCATATCGGGCGTAAAATATGGGGTTGATTTTGAACTTGAAATTCGGCTGGTCGATTTCAAATAAATGTGCAGGAGTACGATAGAAGTGTTTTAAAAAGGGCTTGCGGCTTTCTTCGTAGTAATTTTTACCTTTTTCTTGCACAATGACGGGGCGGTAAAAAACCGAATCTCCGTCAATATATTCTTTTTTCAAACGTGCTTCACCTCCTATTTCATTTGTTACCCAATCATTGTTGTCCCGAAAAATGTAGCGCATATCAAGGCGGTCCAATTCGTCAAGATACACTTGAGAGGTATCCATTTGAATGGCAAAATTGGCGACATCGCGTCGGTCAAAGGGCTTCAAAATCGTATGTGCCGGCATGAGTTCGCCGGATTTGATTTCGAGCCTGTCCATTGTGTGATAGGCATCATTGCCAAGCGGGAGGTGGCTGCTTTGGGCTTGGAGAATTAAGGGGAAAATGAAGAAGAGTATAGTTGTATATTTTTTCATAATGAATGTTGTCAATAACTATTGAGACATAAAATTACGCAAATTCTCAATTTCAAAGACAAATCACCCTCAAATTCGACTCCAAATTCAATTTCAGCCTCAATTTTTAGTGTGTTTAGACAAGGGTTTGACATTTTTATTTTCAATGAAAGTTATTCCCTTGTACTACTCTACATGAGAAAATTTTAAAATCATAATGTAAGCCACGAATGCACTAATTTTTTTTACGAATTTATTGATAATTCCCTTGAAATAATTAGTGCATTCGTGGCAAAAATAAGTATTACATTATCAAAAATAATTTTTCTCATGTAGAGTACCCTTGTACTTTGGATATTAGGGAACCGGGGAATTAGGCTACGTTATTCAAAAATACGCGTTTTCCCCACAAAAATTCTCAAAATTACGAAACTTACTGCGACTAATATTGCCAACATTCCTTGAGTGAAAATCGGCTTGTTTTTGCACAAAAAATTATAAAAATATAGGAAAATTGCTTGCCTTTCATTTCCAAAAATAGAAGGCAAGTCTCCGAACAACACGACGCAAGCCGGAAGCATTAGGCTACGTTATTCAAAAATCCGCGTTTTCCCCACAAAAATTCTTAAAATCACAAAACTTACTGCGACTAATATTGCCAACATTCCGGCGCTTTGCCATTCTTGAAAAATAATTTTACCAATCAAAAATAACAATCCGTAAGTCATCGCAATCGCACTCAACCAACAAACAAATAAGTTGATGATTCGTCCCGATGATTTATGTTCATTAAAAACACCCCATGCGCCATCCGGTTGTACTTGATTATAAAAATTGAGCAATGTATCGCGTTCTGTAGGAGGCGTGATAAAAGTTGCTGCCAACCAAAAAACCGTTGTAAATGCTACAGTATAGAGGAATAATTCGGGAAATTCTAAGCCCAAAGGTTGTAATATTGCCATTGCTATGAAAGGCGCGAAAGTTGCTGCAATTTCACTCCACGCATTGATACGCCACCAATACCAACGCAGTATCAGTACCAAACCAAGCCCTGCGCCACACTGCATCAAAAAGCCCCATGCACCGGAAATGGAATTGACAAAAGTACTCACCACCAAACCAACTAACATCAGCAAAATTGTACTCACTCGTGAAGCTGTAATCAGTTGTTTGTCAGACGATTCGGGAGCTATAAATCGTTTGTACAAATCATTAGTAAGATAGCTTGCGCCCCAGTTGAGTTGCGTCGAAATCGTACTCATATATGCTGCGAAAAATGCGACCAAAAGCAAGCCTTTCAAGCCCGTAGGCAAAAAGTCGCGCATAGCATACACGTAGCCGAGTTTCACATCTTCTGCGGGAAGGTTCGGGTATAAAATCACTGCTGCTAAACCTACCAAAATCCAAGGCCAAGGACGAATACAATAATGAGCAATTTGGAAAAATAAAGTAGCATAAACTGCATCCTTTTCCGAGCGTGCGCTCATCATGCGTTGTGCCACGTAGCCGCCGCCGCCCGGTTCTGCACCCGGATACCAACTTGCCCACCATTGCACCCCCATATATGCGAAAAATGCCCCTGCACTCAATCCTAATGTTTTGCCCAAACCATCCCCTTCGCCGATAGTCGGAAGGAAATTGAGCGAACCATCGGGCAAATTCGATTTTAAACCTGCGATACCACCCACTTTATCTGAATTAAGCACTAAAACAGCAAGTATAATACAGCCCGTCATCGCTACAAAAAATTGAATGACATCTGTCATCGCTACGCCCAAAAGCCCTGATAATGAAGAATATATCGCTACCAGTACCATCGCTACGGCTGTCCACATCAAGGCTTCATTTCCGGTCAATCCAAAGAAAACTTCCAAGAGCGACATCAAGGCGACATTCACCCAAGCAATAATAACTGCATTGATAAATAAGCCCAAATACACCGCTTTCAAAGCCCTCAAAGCTGCTGCCTGTACGCCGCTATATCGCAATTCTATCAACTCTACTTCGGTCAACACACCCGATTTTCGCCACAGTCGTGCAAAGAAAAAAGTCGTCAGCATGCCCCCTGCGAGAAAACTCCACCACAACCAATTTCCTGCAATACCACTTTGCCCGACCAGTTCTGTCACAGCAAGCGGCGTATCGGCAGCAAAGGTGGTAGCGACCATCGAAATACCTGCAATGTACCAAGGGAGATTACGTCCTCCGAGAAAAAAACTATCCAAATTTTTACCCGCCCGACGAGTATAAGAAAGTCCCACACCGACTATCAGCGCAGCAAATGAGATGATGATTATCCAATCTAATGTTTCGAGTACCATGTGATTAAAAGTTCAAGTTAAGAGCATGTTTGAAAAATTCCAAACATGCTCTAGAATAAGCCGTAAGATAAGACAAAATGAAATGATTAAGCAGCATAGCGATGTTTTTATACGTTGATAAAGCAGCTTTACCGTATTTTCTGACAAGTATTTATCGTCTATTTTATAACCTTTTTTGAATTAAACAATGAAAAATATTGCAATCGCTATTTTCTTCTTGACGTTTGGTACAATGATGACCGCACAAGAAGTAAGCCCCTCGAAAAGCAGATTCAGAGTCAACTTCCTTAGCTCGGGTATCGGTGGAGAGTTTCAAATTACCCGAAATCAAACGCTTTCAGCTAATCTGAATTTTGTGCCGCAGTTTGAATATCTTCGTAGCGGATCAACCATAGGTAGCACCACGTATTACATTGGGCTTTTACCGACCTTGGATGCCGAATATCGCTTTTATTTGAATCAACAAAAACGAAGCAACAGGGGACATAATACCTACAATAATTCAAGATTTTACCTCGCGCCGCGTGTCAGATATTCTACTGATTGGATTAAATTTGGAGGCAAGCTCCGAAGTCCAATATATATTGATGAAATTGCATTAGGTAGCTTAGTAGGCTATCAAAAAACGTTTAATTCCAACCTTCGGATGAGCTTCAATGCAGAGTATGACATGGAAATTAATCGTTACGAAGCCGCACCTTCTATCATGGGAAATTTCAATTTAAGTTATGCCTTGCTTCCGAAAAAGCGGCGATAAGGAGTTCATAATTTTCTTACTTGCACCTTTATTGCGTTCTACATATGCGAGGCAAGCCTGCGAAGCATGCTTGTAGGCTGCCTCGTCTTCTAATTTTTCAAAAACCTCAGCAAACTCTTCTCCCGAATATATCGCAAATCCACCGCCCTGCGCCACCAAATCCACCGCTTCTTTAAATTTGTGATATTTCGGACCAAAAATCACCGGCAAACCATACACAAATGCCTCCTGCGTATTGTGAATACTCGCCCCAAATCCACCGCCGATATACGCCCATTTTCCGTATTGATAAATGGATGAAAGCATGCCTATATTATCAATTATCAAGACTTGAGCATCGTGTATTGTTTCCGAATTTGCTTGTGAATAACACACTGTTTTTATTGTTAAATTATTGATAATGAATTGAATATGTGATTTGGAAATATCGTGTGGGGCAATGATGGTTTTCCACGCCATCCTCCCCCCAACCCCCTCCAAAGGGGGAGATTTTTCGTGTAGCGAAAAATTATTTGCGTTTGTATTTCCCCCTTTGGAGG
>CALCMV010000366.1 GCA_937967535.1 uncultured Saprospiraceae bacterium | reverse complement strand
AATCCATTATATAATGCAGCAGACAATTGTAGTGTAACAGTTACACAAGACCCTGCACCGGGTACGCCATTTGAAGATGGTGGTGTATGTGAAGATGCTATTACAGTAACAGTTACAGCTACAGATGGTGTAAATACAGTTACAGAAACAGCAACAGTTACATTAGAAGATAATGTAGATCCGCTCATTACCTGTCCTGCTGATATTACAGTGACACCAGATGCCGGCGATTGCGACGGCGAAGAAGTAACTATACTTATACCTGTTTTTGTAGAGCCAACACTTGATGCGAATGGCGACCCACTTGCACCGACCAATCCTGCGAATCCGGCTACGGGTGCGTATACAGACGATTGTGATTGTGTAACCTTGAGTGGTCCGGACGTAGGCAATGGTGTAACACTTGACGGCACCAATACAGGAACATTCCCAATTGGTACAACAACAGTAAGCTATACAGCTACAGATGCTGCAGGAAATTCAGCTACTTGTACATTTACAGTAACGGTATTGCCACCGGATCCTGTAATTGTATGTAATGGTTCTGATGCTGCGAGTGCTACCTTGAATGCAGATGCAAATTGTGAGGCGACTCATAGCTGGCCTACGCCGACATTAGAGGCTTGCGATACCAGCACACCATTATCAGCTACCTGCGTATTCCCTGATGGTACATCCGGTGCTTGTGCTTCTGGTGATACATTCCCATTAGGTACAACACAGATTACATATCCTGATGCGCCTCAATGTAATTTGAGCGTAACAGTAGTAGATAATACACCACCTACGGTAGACCCGCAGGATGTATCAGAACCTACGAGCAATAATGGTGTATATGATTGTGATGTCGTTATACCAAATTATGAAGATGAATTTATCAATGGTGCGCCAAATCCATTATATAATGGAATGGACAACTGTGATGTAACCGTTACACAAGATCCGGCACCGGGAACAGTAGTTGACGATGCTGGTGTTTGTGATGACCCGATTGTAGTGACAGTAACAGCTACGGATAGTGCCGGTAATAGCGATGTTGGTACAGCTACAGTTACCTTGAATGATGATGTAGATCCGCTCATTACTTGTCCTATGGACATCACATTAGTAGGTGAGTGCGAAGGAGCTGATGTGACTATACCTGTTCCTGTTTTTGTTGAGCCTACATTGGATGCGAATGGAAATCCACTTGCACCAACCAATCCTACGAACCCTGCTACGGGAGCATACACTGATGATTGTGATTGTGTAACTTTATCCGGTCCTACTGCCGATAATGGTGTAGTACTTGATGCTAGCAATACAGGTACATTCCCTGTTGGTGTTACTACATTGACTTACACAGCTACAGATGCGGCTGGTAATACAGCTACTTGTACATTTACCGTTACTATAGGTGACCCAGATCCTGTAATTGTATGTAATGGTTCTGATGCGGCAAGTGCAACTTATGATGCTAATGAGAATTGTGAAGCTGTACACGAATGGCCTTCACCAACTCTTGAGGCATGTGATTCCAGCACACCTATGAACGCAACTTGTGTTTTCCCTGATGGTACATCGGGATCATGTGCTTCGGGAGATGCCTTCCCATTAGGTGTTACACAGATTACTTACCCAAGCGCACCACAATGTAACTTGAGCGTAACAGTAGAAGATACACCGCCTACATTTGATGCAGATCCGGCAGTCATTCCTACCAGTGATAATGGTGTTTATGATTGTGGTGTAGAAGTACCAAATTATATAGACCCGGCTAGTGATTTCTGGATTAATCTGGAAGATAACTGTGGTGCAGTAGCAACACAGAATCCTGCTCCGGGTACTGTATTTGGTACTTGCCATGAAGATATGATAGATGTTGTGATTACAGTATTTGATGATATTAATGGCGATGGACTACCCGACAACCCAACTGCTCCTGTTGGTTCAGAAACCGTCACAGTGACACTAATTGATGATGTAGATCCTTTGATTGTATGTCCACCGGACGTAGTTATCAACACAATGGACTGCGATGGTGCGGACTATACTGCACTTCCATTTAGTGAGGTTGATGAAGTGTTGGATGCTAATGGTAATCCAATACCTTTAGACCCATATACATATGCTGATGATTGTAGTACAGCTGCGGGCTGTTTGACAATAGATTTTGACATTGACAATGGTGTTGCGTTAAGTGGTGGTGATTCCGGTACAGGTTCATTCCCTCCGGGAACAACAACACTCACATACACCGTAACTGATGGTGCAGGCAATACTGCTACATGTAGCTATACAGTAACTATTATTATAGATGAGATATTTACACTCAATTGCCCAAGTACGGTCAAAGTACCGAATGATCCGGGTCAGTGTGGAGCAAATGTAGTCTGGAATCCTCCGGTAGTAAACGGTAGCTGTTCAGGTACAAGTGGTGCTTCTGCGCCTCCTACTTCATGCGTATTTCCTGACGGTACAAGCGGACCTTGTGATATTGGGGACTTCTTCCCTGTTGGTATTACAACAGTTACTTATGATGGTTCTGTGCCTGCTTGTAGCTTTGAAGTGAGAGTACTTGATGTTGAAAAACCTGTTATTGAGTGTCCTGAAGACATCGTAGTATCTGTTGCAAGTGCAGGTTGTAAAGCATTCGTAGAATGGGAAAGACCTACACCTACCGACAATTGTGGTGTATTTTCTTATAATGGTACACATCCAAATACAGGTATGTTCTTCCCTATTGGTAGTACAACTGTTATTTACAAAGCTGTTGACGAAGCCGGTAATACCGGTACATGCAACTTTACTATCACCGTAGTAGACGACCTTGAGCCGGAAGCTGCCTGTCCTGCTGACATTACATTAGCCGGACCGGGTACAGCAGATTGGGTTCCACCAAATCCTGTTGACAACTGTGTAGCAGAAGGCTTATTGGTACTTGCAACACACGAGCCGGGTGACTTCTTCAACCAAACAACTGTTGTAACATACATCTTTGAAGATGCTGCCGGTAATACCGATGAATGTTCATTCACTGTTAATGTAGGTGGTGGTACATCACCAAGAGTAGCAGGTAGAGTAGCTATGGAAGGTGCGTATATGAACGGCGGTGGTATGATGAGAGACGACTTGCGTAAAGATCCACTTATGCCGACTTCATTCGGACTTGTTACGCCATATGGTGACAATACAGGTATTAACTCTTCTATGCTGACCAGTGCAACAAGTACAAACGCAGCCGTAGACTGGATATCTGTTGAAATCAGAGATGCTAACGATCCTACTCAAGTAGTGATGAGCAGATCCGCTCTCGTACAAAGAGACGGTGACATTATGGCTGCCGACGGTTCGCCTTCTATTACTTTGAATGGTTTGACTAATGGCAACTACTACGTTGCTATCCGTCACCGCAACCACCTTGGTATCATGACTGCCACGCCTGTATTCTTAGATGCAAGCGCACCAATGTTAGACTTTACAGATGCTGGCTTCCAAACTTGGGGTACAAATGCACGAGTAAATGTCAATGGTAAGATGGTTATGATTGCAGGTGATTCGACAGGCGATGGCGCTATCACTGCGGCAGACCGTTCAGATATCTGGAACAATCGTAATACGCAAGCGTACATGATGCAAGATTGCGACATGAACGGAGCGACTACGGCAGCAGATAGAAATATCTCTTACAACAATAGAAATACTATCGAGCAATTGCCACAATAAAGTTATTTGCGGAGAGGTGCTATGCGCCTCTCTGCCTTATAATTTTATTTATTATTAATTATTGAAATAAGTTTTCATTATTAACAAAAAGAAAAATAACAATGCGTTATATAAAATATATCATCTTTAGTGCAGTTCTACTGCTTGCTTTCCAAGCGGAAGCACAAGTAAACGCTGTTCTATCAGTTGAAAATGAAACTGTTGTAAATGGCAATTACGAATTTAGTATTATGGTTCGTACTGCCAACAACAATACTGGTGGACCACTTTACCTGGGTAATGCTGATTTTGTATTTAATTACAATAGCAGCCTATTTACCAATCCTACATTTGAAAAAATAAGCAACTCTACTGCTTTGACGAATAGCTTAGGACAAGATGCTACGGTAAATCTTTTAGTAGATTTGAACCTAAGCACACAATTGAACGAAGCTGCCGAAAATTCAGCACTCGGAGACATGCTTATCGTAAATCTGAATGGAATCAATCCGTCAGATAACAATGCTTTGATGAATAATATACCAAGAGTAGATGCTACATCATGCGTTTATAAAGTTGGTGAATTCCGTATCACAGGTTTGAATGATCCGACAACAGCTGAAGCAGGTTTGATTTGGGTAGCAAACGGACCTATTCCTACTGATTTATTCTCTTACGACGAGAATACTTTGGATGGAGAGCGCGTTAACCTTGATTTTGAGAATGGTCAATGTACAAACACATTACCAATTTCATTGCTTGTTTTCGACGGTTGGAATGAAGGAGACTACAATCAATTAGTTTGGAAAACAGCTACTGAGGAAAACAGTGATTACTTTGAGGTGCAGAGAAGTACTAATGGTACTGATTTCACAAGAATCGGTCAGGTACAAGCTGCCGGAAATTCCCTCCAAGTTCGCTCTTATGATTTCCAAGACAATCAGCCACACCTTGGTATCAGCTACTACCGTTTGAAAATGGTAGATATAGACGGTAGCTTTGAGTACTCTGATATAGTCGCTATTGCTATCAAACTTAGAGATAATATAGCAGTATTTCCTGTTCCTACATCTACTGAATTGAGCATAGTTTATGATTCTGTAATTACAGGCGAAATTACTGTCAATATGGTAAATACTTTAGGGAAAGTGTTGATGACAAGAATAGAAAACACTGCACAGGGATTCAACCAATTCAACTACGATGTTAGTCAATTGCCTGTTGGTGCATACTTCATCAATATTATAGATGGCAACGAAGCACCTATCGTGCGTCCGTTTATCAAAAAATAATTAGTTCAAGCAAGTAAAAAACCAAGTTCAATTAGAACTTGTACTTATCTTGCCATTGAATTTATTAGATAAATTAAAAGGGGATTTTACAGATGTAAAATCCCCTTTATTTTTGATATTAGACGAGTGTAAAATGCTATTTATTAACGCTTATTTTTAATATGTTGTATAATTTTTTTGTTTTATTATAAAAATATTAATAATTCAAGAAATTCAACAAAAACAAAACACATTATTCACGTTAATTTTGTTTTTAATTGAATTAATAATAAAAACAATATATTGAAAAAAACGCTAATAAAATAATACCACGAATAAGGAATCAACGAGTAAACGAATTAATATTAGTAGAAATTCCAAAATGATGAACCGTTCCTGCCAAGTGATAAACCGCTAATCCATAGTCAATTCTAAATTTCTTTACCTTAATACCCAAGCCCGTAGAAAAACCCGCCAAACTGCGTAAGTTGTTTACATTCAATTCGGCACGCCGCAAATGATTGTAGCCTATACGAATCCTGAAATTATCCGCTTTACCTGCGAGCAATTCACCATTAAAAATAAAATGACGGAAAAAATTATCCGTCCAAACCACAAAACGATTCTCCTCTTGCGGCGTATTATCAAACAGCGAAGTAGGTTCTATCTGATTGGGGTCATTATAACGAATATTCCAACGCTGCAAATTATGGGCAATAATGGAAAAACGAAAGGGCAAATATCGCAAACGTTTTGAAATACCCGCTTGCACTCCAAAGGGAATATCCTCACGATTATCGGCAACGTAGGTGTTGAGTTGTGTACCTATATTTTTGAAGACCAATGTAGCGGTAAAGTTTGTGGCTGTATCTGCGTACATCACTGCAGCATCGGCGGCTATACCGAGTGAATTATAGGATTCGAGGCGCGAATAAATTGTTTTGAGATTGATACCGTAAGAAATCTGCTCGCTATATTGCCGCCCTGCACCGATGCTGAATACGTACTCGGCGGCGCTGAATTCACCCGTTTGCAAACCCGTTTCGTCGGCAGCAATAAAATCTCCGTAAGTGATGTATTGTAAGCCACCATTCAGAGTAGTATTCAGTTTGTTTGAGTGAAAACCATAACCAAGAAAACCATAATTAATTCCGGCAGCATAAAAGGCAGAATTAAAAGTGGCTTGTTGGTGCATCAAGGGATTGAGTGTAGCGGGATTGCCGTAGGCGAGGGCATTATCATCATCTTTGACTGTAATCAAATTGCCACCCAATGCGCTGACCCGCGCCGATATAGGCAAATTGACAAATTCGTACACATTATCGCCGCCGATTTGGGCGAGTGTGATTTGGGAGAAAATTAAACAGAAAAATAGTGTAGTATATAGTCTCATAAATTCATTCATTCAAAATTATTCACTCATTCAAAATTCATTCATTCACTCATTGGCACTCCAAACGGTGGAGCATTGACTGAATTTTTCTCCGGCTGCCTGCCGGATTTCGCAGTTCATTTTGGCAATCAAATTCCCGGATTCATCGTATTTTTTCAATTCTCCGACCTCATAATCACCGCCTTCGTAAATTCCTTCAAATTTTAAATTACCATTCTTGAAATATTCTTTGAATGGACCGTTTTCCTGATTGTTTTTAAATTGGACGACTTCGCGCAATTCACCCGTTTTGTAGTGAAATTTCCACTCGCCACTCATCGTATTATTCGCGTAATTGCCTTCCTGTTCCAGTTTGCCATTATCATAAAAGGACTGGTATAAGCCCTCAAATTTTCCATTAGAATGGGTTTCAATTACTTGAATATCGCCATTTTTAAAGTACATCTTTCGTTGTCCGGTTATTTTATTATCCGTATACTTGGCTTCTTCGTTCAATTCGCCCGTAGGATAATAGCGTTTGTACCAACCATGTTTGGCAAAATCATCTTTGCGGCGTTGATATTCAACAATTAAATTGTCGTTATCGTCATGTTCTTGAATGATTTCGACAGGCTTTGAACAAGCAAATACATTTAGAATAATAAAAATAAAGGTAATTTTTCGTATTAAAATCATTTTTTACAAACAGGTTTATTTTATTTGTGTTTTAATTGTTGTTGTTTTATTGCTGCGCTCCTAATCAACAATCTAGACAAGGGGCATGGAGACGGTGAAGCGATGCAATTAAAACGTTATGAAAACTTAATTATTTTTAAAGATATAAACAAATGGAAAATTTACAACAAAGAATAGAAGCGGCTTGGGAAAACCGTGAATTATTGAAGAGTGACGACACGCAAGCAGCTATTCGCAAAGTAATTGATTTGCTGGATGTGGGGGAGTTGAGGGTAGCACAACCTGCGGGGGATGATTGGCAGGTGAATGAGTGGGTAAAAAAGGCGGTAGTTTTGTATTTTCCCATTCAAAAAATGGAAACGATTGAGGTCGGTCCGTTTGAATTTCACGATAAAATGCTGCTCAAACGCGATTATGCTGCGAAAGGTGTGCGCGTGGTGCCTCATGCGATAGCGCGATATGGGGCGTTTGTACAAAGGGGGGTTATTATGATGCCTTCGTATGTCAATATCGGGGCTTATGTAGATAGTGGGACGATGGTGGATACTTGGGCTACGGTAGGCTCGTGCGGGCAAATCGGTAAAAATGTACACCTTAGTGGCGGTGTAGGCATCGGCGGTGTGCTTGAACCTTTACAAGCTACGCCTACTATTATTGAGGATGATTGCTTTATCGGGTCGCGTTGTATCGTGGTGGAAGGGGTGCGTATTGGGCGCGAATCGGTACTTGGCGCAAATACGGTGATTACACAATCTACTCATATTATTGATGTTACGCAAGCCGAAGCTAAGGAGTATCGTGCTTATGTACCGCCGCGTTCGGTGGTGATTCCGGGTAGCTACACCAAAAAATTTCCGGCAGGGGAGTACGAAGTGCCTTGTGCTTTGATTATCGGGCAGCGCAAAGAAAGTACGAATAAAAAGGTATCACTTAATGAGGCACTGAGAGAACACGCAGTTGCGGTGTAAATGAGCAATCAGACCGCTGTGCTGTCAGATATTCTGACCTCTGGACAATGAAATATTCTGTCCTCTGACAATGAAATGTTCTGACTTCTTTATATTTGCATAAACAAAAAATTATGGCTGAGTTTAATAGTCGTTTTGATATAGAGGAATTGGTAGATGCAACAGAAACCTTGCGGGCTATCGCTCATCCAATTCGCATTACAATAGTTGACCTACTGAGTAAAGAGGAGAAATGCTCGGTCACGCAGGTACATGAAGCACTGAATGTCGAACAGGCGATTGCTTCGCATCATTTACGTATTTTGAAGGGTAAAAAAATTGTGAGGGTGAGTCGTGAGGGAAAAAATTCTTTTTATTCGCTTGCAAATCCGGCATTTCAGGAAATTATCAAAATCGTAGTGACGGATTGACGGGTTGTAGAATTGTTGAATACACGAATAAGAAATCAAGGAATATGAATGCAATTAAAAATATTTTTGAGGCAATTAATGAAAACATCGGGCGAATATTTGCTTGGTGTACTTCCTTGATGGTGTGGGTGATATGTGTAGATGTGTTTATGCGCTATGCTTTGGGAACATCGTTTATCTGGATGATTGAGTTGGAGATTTATTTATTTGCGCTGACCTTTTTATTTGGTTCGGGTTATGCTTTTAAGCACGATAAGCATGTACGTGTTGACCTTTTTTATGCCAAATGGTCGGAACGAGGGAAGGCAAAAGTCAATCTGATTGGTGGTTTATTATTCTTATTGCCGTGGTGCGTAGTAGCGATTATGGCGTGTTGGAAATACGCGATGACTTCCTTTAGAATGGGCGAAAGTTCGGGACAGGCAGGCGGTTTGCCTGCACTGTATATACTCAAATTTTGTATGGTCTTAGGCTTTGTTTTCTTACTAATACAGGGCATTGCCTCCATCATTCACTCCATCCAAACCCTCCGTAAATAATGGTCAGCAGCCAACGGTCCGCAGTCCGCCGCTAATAGGCGAGACAAGGATTTTGTATAAATAATTTTCGACAACTCGACAACTCGACAATTCATCAACTCATCAACTCGTCCAATGGGATTTTTAGCATTAATACTTTTCTTCATAATTTTTGCCCTGATACTCAAAGGCTATCCGGTGGCTTTTACATTGGGTGGTGTATCGGTGGTATTTGCATTGGTGGTGATGATGTTTGCGCCGGAGGTGATTAGTATGCGCGATTTCAATTTGCTGCCTTCGCGCTTCATGGGGACGATTAATACAACGATGCTCATGGCTGTGCCTTTGTTTATCTACATGGGTATCATGCTCGAAAAATCGGGTTTGGCAGAGAGTCTTTTGGAGACAATGGCGAATCTTTTTGGGAGTTTGCGTGGTGGTTTGGCGATTTCGGTGGTGATAGTGGGTGCGCTGCTCGCAGCTTCTACGGGTATCGTGGGAGCTACGGTGGTGACGATGGGCGTACTCAGTTTGCCCGTAATGCTCAAGCGTGGTTACAAACCCGAATTGGCAACGGGCGTTATCGCTTCGTCGGGGACTTTAGGGCAGATTATTCCGCCTTCGGTGGTCTTGATTTTATTGGCAGACCAAATCGGGGCGAGTTCGCGTGGTGCGGCGCAGGTAGATGTCGGGTCGATGTTCAAAGCAGCGTTTTTACCCGGATTTTTATTGGTCATTGGCTACATTATTTACATTTTGGTCATTAGTAATTTGCGTCCTACATGGGCACCACCAATACCTGATGATGAAGTGAAAGCAATGCGCGGCAAGGGTTTCGCTTTGCGTGTATTCAAAGCCTTTTTTCTGCCGCTTTTGTTGATAGTAGCCGTCTTGGGGTCTATATTCGTAGGTATTGCTTCGCCTACCGAAGCGGCTGCGGTGGGTGCGATGGGTGCGACTTTATTGACCGTATTAGAAAGAAAATTTAACCTCAATATCCTCAATCAAGTCATGCGACAAACCATGCAATTGACCGCGATGGTCTTTTGGATATTATTGGGCGCAACGACTTTTACATTGGTTTTTAGAACATTAGGAGGAGACGATTATCTGATAGAACTCATTCAAAATGCGAATCTCTCCCCAATGGTTTTCCTTACTATTGTGATGGTCTTGATTTTTGTTGCGGGATTTTTTATTGATTTCATTGAAATTATTTTCATTTTTGTACCCATCATTACACCAATATTTAATGTATATGAAGTGGATATGCTTTGGGTCGGTATCTTGATGGCACTCAATCTGCAAACTTCTTTCCTCACACCACCTTTTGGGTTTTCGCTCTTCTATTTGAAGGGAGTCGCGCCCCCCGAAGTCACGACACAGCACTTGTATCGTGGTATTATTCCTTTTATTATCATTCAAATTATTATGATTGCGGTGGTGATTCTCTTTCCTGAAATTATTTATATATTCTAAAGGTGGACGGTGGACGGCTTACGGTGGACGGACGCCTTGTTTGATAGTGGACGATTTTGTCGTAGCTGAAAGTGGGTTTTAAAACATAGATTAAGCTGGTGTATTGTATTTTTATAGCTGAATCTGTGTATTTTTACTTAGATTAAGCTGTGTTAATTTATTTTTGTAGCTGAATCTATGTATTTTTATATAGATTAAGCTGAAAAATGACTTTATTTCAGCTTAAAGTAGGTTTTAAAACATAATTAAGCTGACAGACAAGAATCTCTATGTTACGATATGGAAAATACAATATTAATCGGAAGAGAAAAAGAACAGAAAATACTCATGAAAGCCTTGCACTCGCGAGAGGCGGAGATGGTGGCGGTCATTGGTCGCAGAAGGGTAGGGAAGACTTTTTTGATTGAATCTATTTACGAAAAATATATAAAATTTAAATTGTCAGGTATTCAAAATGCTGATGTTGGACGACAGCTCAGAAATTTTGCCCATGTACTATCCAAATTTGCTAATAAAGATGAAGTCATTGAAACACCGATTGACTGGTTAGCTGCTTTTATGATATTAACGAGATATTTAGCAAAAATTGAATCAGAGGAAAAATATGTCATCTTTCTTGATGAATTACCATGGCTATCGGCAGGCGAAACGGATTTTATACAAGGTTTGAGCTGGTTTTGGAATAGTTGGGCAGTACGAGAGAATGTTGTCGTGGTGATATGTGGCTCGGCTGCTTCTTGGATGGTACAAAAAGTAGTCAACCACACAGGCGGCTTACACAATCGTATTACGCGACGTCTTCACTTAGAACCCTTTACGCTACACGAAACAGAGCGTTATTTTCGCAGTAGAAATATTGGGCTGCCTCGTTATCATATCGTCGAAATTTATATGGCAATGGGTGGGATTCCGCATTATCTCAAAGAAGTGGAAGCAGGAGACAGTGCCGTTCAGAATATCAATAATATTTGCTTTTCGAAGACGGGTTTGTTAAGTGATGAATTTGGAAAATTATACCCTGCATTATTCGAAAATTCGGACAATCATGTGTCAGTGGTACGCGCACTCGCTACCAAGCGACAAGGCATGACCCGCGACGAAATTATCGCTGCATCGGATGTGGGCAATGGCGGTACACTCACCAAAGTCTTGGATGAGTTGCAGCAGTCGGGTTTCATTTCGATTTACAGGGCTTACGGAAAAAAGAAGAAGGGCAAACTCCACCGCCTCACTGATGAATATTCACTTTTTTACCTCCAATTTATCGAAAATAACCTTTACGAAGGAGATGATACTTGGCAGCATTTGAGCCAAACACAAGCATACAAAATTTGGAGTGGATATACCTTCGAAAGCCTCTGTATCAAGCATTTACCACAAATTAAAAAAGCATTGAGCATTGCGGGGGTGTATGCGATTTCATCTTCATTTCACAAAAAAGGAACAGCTACGGAAAAGGGCGCACAAATTGATTTATTATTAGAAAGAAAAGATAAGGTCATTAATTTATTTGAAATAAAATTCCACGAAAAACCCTTCGTAATGACCAAATCATATGCAGAAACTGTGCGCGATAAAGGTTTCATTTTTCAAGAAACAACAAAAAATAAAAAAAGGTTGGTGTGGACATTCATCGCACCTTTCGGATTGGCGCATAATCAGCACAGCTTGGGTTTGGTACAGAAAGTACTGGATTTGGAGGCTTTGTTTGAAGCACCTTAGCTACCTTCATTCGTAGGGACAAGGCATGCCTTGTCCCTACGAATGAGACAGGGATAAGGCATGCCTTGTCCCTACGAATGAGACAGGGATAAGGCATGCCTTGTCCCTACGAATGAGGCATTTGTGTCTGTACTACCTTTCCCTAATTTCTGATTAAAAAAACACATATCCCCCCAAAATCCTACCGCATTTTCTTCTCTTTTTACAATTTAATTTTAACAAAATATTAAAAAAAGTCGGAAAACATTTGGACATATATAGTTATCTATATACTTTTGAATAATAAACAGCTATCGGCAAGCGACCCCTTCCGGTATTTACACACATTAAAGAATTACTAAACAAGAGCTTATGAGAACTCGAACTGTTATGAAAACGATGGCTCTGCTTCTGGTGTATTTTTTTGCGGTTCACACTATGACTGCACAAGAAAAATCGGAAGTAGACCATTCTTACAAACCTCTCACCCTCAAACTCAGTGAGGATGGCAAAAAATACATCCGCTTTATTACCTGGCATCAACTCTGGGCAACTACCAATAATCTGGAAGCAGAAGGTTCAAAACTGCAACTGACACCAAGTATCAGGCGTTCCCGATTTTTGGCATTCGCGCAGGTGTCACCGAAATTTATGCTGCTCACACATTTCGGACTGAACAGCCTCTCACCCGGCAATCTTACCTCTCTTGGAAATAATGGAGATACACCGCAGATGTTTCTTCATGATGCCTGGGGAGAACTCAAACTACACGATGCAGTGTATGTAGGAGCCGGTCTGCATTATTGGAAAGGCTTGACCCGACTATCCAACCAAAGTACCCTGAATCTTATGACGCTCGACCAATCGCGTCCTTTCGTAGCATGGCATTCCTTGGGTATTACCGACCAATTTGCACGCCACTTGGGGGTGTATGCGAAAGGACAGATTGAAAAATTTGATTATCGCATAGCACTCAACTCTCCACTTCGCAATACGATTGGCGGTGGTATAGACTTCGGTGCAAGAGATAGCGGATTGACCTACAACGGTGTCTCCAACCTAAACGAAGATGGCGACCCTACCGGCAATACGATAGTAGAGGGCTACTTCCGCTACAATATTTTTGATGCAGAATCTACCAAATTGCCTTTTGCCGTAGGCACTTATCTGGGTAAGAAAAAAGTACTGGCAGTCGGAGCCGGATTTTTTGCTCACCCAAATGGCATGTATAATGCGGCTACCGGAGAGCATAGCAGCGTTGGTCATTTCGGATTAGATGTCTTTTTGGATATGCCTTCGGGAACTAATGGCGATGCTATAAATGCTTATCTGGCTTTTATGAATTTTAATTATGGTGAGAACTACGTAAGTCGTTGGGCTGGAACCGGAAATGTCATATACGCACAGGCAGGCTATTACCTCAAATCAGCCAATATCATGCCTTATGTGGCGTTCAATAACGGCTCTTATCAAGGCTACGATGCTGCTGTCAGTGCCTTAAATGTTGGGGTGAATTATTATATCAATGGTCATCATGCCAAATTAACTTTGGAATATCACAGAATCGCCGGTGATGTAAGAGAGGGTGCTATCCCAACGCAAGATGACGGACTATCTCAAATTCGTCTTCAGATGCATATTTTCTTGTAGAGTTGTTGAGTTGACGAGTTGTTGAAATTTTTTATTAAAATAAAATAATTTATAGAAGTTTATTGGGGTTTGTTTTGAATGTAAAATACTGATAACCAAACCTATAAGGTTTTTAAAACCTTATAGGTTTTACGCAGGGTCTTCAATTTAAACTTAAACTTCTTCTTAAACTTAAACTTATTATGTCAAATAATAAAATGCAAGAATATTGGAGCAAAAACCTACGCTACTTGGCCATTTTGCTAAGTGTCTGGTTTATTGTTTCCTATGGTTGCGGGATTCTCTTTGCCGATGCCTTAAATAATATCCAAATCGGAGGTTTCAAACTCGGTTTTTGGTTTGCACAACAAGGAGCTATTTATGTTTTCGTGGTGCTGATATTCGTTTATATCCGTTGGATGAATAGGCTAGATAAAGAATACGGTGTGGACGAAGATTAATCAACCCCGTAGAGACGCGATTAATCGCGTCTCTACCGTGTACATTTTTTAATATTAAAAATAAAATAATCATGTTAAATGTAATGATATTAGGTCTTACTACTGTGCAGATATGGACCGGGGTTATTGTAGGTTTAACCTTTTTGCTATATATAGGTATCGCAGTATGGGCGCGTGCCGGTTCTACCAGTGAATTTTATGTAGCAGGTGGTGGTGTACCACCTGTATTGAACGGTATGGCTACGGCTGCCGATTGGATGTCTGCTGCATCGTTTATTTCGATGGCGGGTTTGATTTCGTTTATGGGCTATCAGGGCGCACAGTACCTGATGGGCTGGACGGGCGGTTACGTGTTGCTCGCGCTCTTGCTCGCGCCTTACTTGCGTAAGTTTGGTAAATTTACCGTACCGGATTTTATCGGTGACAGATATTACTCTCAAACGGCACGTTTGGTGGCATTGATTTGTGCGATTTTCATCTCTTTTACCTACATCGTAGGGCAGATGGGGGGTGTAGGTATTGCATTTGCACGTTTTCTCAATATAGATTTTGAGTATGGGGTAATGATTGGTACGGGTATCGTCTTTTTCTATGCTGTACTTGGAGGTATGAAGGGGATTACATACACGCAAGTCGCACAATATTGTGTTTTGATTTTTGCCTACCTTGTTCCTGCAATTTTTATTTCTATTCAAATGGTGGGTAATCCAATCCCTCAACTCGGTTTTGGTGGCAATCTGCTTTCAGATGGTAGTTCGCTACTTGGCACATTGGATACCCTTCATACTGATTTGGGCTTTAAAGCATACACGACCTCTCACAAAGGTATCACAGACCTATTTTTCGTAACTGCGGCATTGATGTTGGGTACTGCCGGATTGCCACATGTTATTGTGCGTTTCTTTACGGTTCCTAAAGTGCGTGATGCACGTAAATCTGCGGGTTGGGCATTGGTATTTATTGCTATTCTTTATACGACAGCCCCTGCCGTAGCGGCATTTGCACGTACCAATTTGATTAATACCGTGAGTAATCAGCCGTATGCTTCTATGCCGGCTTGGTTTGGAAATTGGGAAAATACAGGCTTGTTGGCGTGGTCGGATAAGAATAATGATGGAAACATCAATTACGTCGCGGGCAAAGCACTTCTTGATAAAAAACCGACGTTTGCCGAAGGCGACAAACGAGGTACTGCAGGAGAGCGATTTGTAACTAACGCAGACCCGGCTACAAAGAATGAATTATTTGTGAATAGAGATATTATGGTACTCGCCAATCCTGAAATTGCCGGACTGCCTGCTTGGGTCATTGCTCTTGTGGTAGCTGGTGGTTTGGCTGCGGCACTCTCTACGGCTGCGGGTTTGTTGTTGGTCATTTCTTCTTCTATTTCGCATGATTTGTTGAAAAACTTTGCGATGCCCGGTATTACTGAGAAGCAAGAATTAACTTATGCACGTATTACAATTGGTGTTGCTGTAGTCATTGCAGCTTATTTCGGCATCAATCCGCCCGGCTTCGTGGCTGAGGTGGTTGCCTGGGCATTTGGTCTGGCAGCGGCTTCCTTCTTCCCCGCTATTTTGCTTGGTATTTTCTACAAACGTATGAATATGCAAGGGGCAGTAGCCGGTATGATTGTCGGTTTGGTCTTTACCGGAGCATACATTATTTACTTCAAGTACGGCGGTGGTACATCAGACCAATGGTTGTTCGGTATTTCGCCCGAAGGTATCGGTACGCTCGGTATGTTATTTAATTTTGTAGTAGCACTTGTAGTATCCAGCTTTACGCCTCCTCCGCCCGAAAATATTCAGGCTTTGGTAGAGGAAATTCGTATCCCACGCGGCGCAGGCGCACCGGCTGACCATGACTAATTACAATGCTTAAATGCTTAAATGTTGTAATGCTACAATGGAATGAGATGAGTGATTTTAGATTTTAGATTTTTAATTGCCGGATTCAGATTGAATCAATCAAAAATCACCAAATCAAAAATCATTCATCTCATAATAAATTGGTTAGAATACTCGCGATAAACAATGCTACAATGCTTAAATGTGATAATGCTTAAACGAATTTCAATTAAGTATTTGGACATCAAAGTATTCAAGCATTGTTTACGCGAGTTATTTTTTTGTAAATTGTGAATGATTTGGAATATTTAAAAATGAATTAGAATACAGATGATTCATTTAATGTCTTCGCCAAATTTGGCTCATCTAGGAATTTGGTGGAAAGCCCACTCGTCGGACATTTTCAAAATGTCAGACGAGATAGATTTACGATTGAATTTAAATTATTTTACAAACAAATTTTTTATTTTTATTTTGTAAATAATTGAT
>CALCMV010000365.1 GCA_937967535.1 uncultured Saprospiraceae bacterium | reverse complement strand
GTATCAACCAGATATTGACACTCGGAAAGGTTGTCCCCAAAGGTAGTTCTATTTGTATCGGCTTGGTCATAATGCAGGTGATGAAAGCTGTAATGACTGTTTTAACTGTCAAGATAACGGTTACCCGTTTAAGTTTGCTTGCGGGATAGTACTCGTCTGACGAAGGTTTTTGTGAAATGTCGTGATTTGTCTCATAAAATATTCGCATTGAATAAAGGGATTCGTCTGACGAGTATTCGCTTTAGGTAAAGTTAAATGGCTAGCCTCGTTTTACGTAGACTGCATAAGTCGTTTTTCTTTCATCATCTTTCAACTCATATATTAAGTCAAGTTCGGGGCTATTGTCCAGCATTTTTTTGCTGACACCTCGCTCGATGACGCTAAACCAAAAATCCCATATCACCACATCGCCTTCATTGAGGTGCTGCATAAAATCCGGTTGGAGTTCTTGGTGTTGTTGTGGGTCAAAGTGGTCAATATTCAGAATTTCACTCATGTATGGATGTACGTATAGAAATTTTCGCTGGTCAATATCCAAATTTGTAGTGATGTGGTCGCGTACTTGAATGGCTTGTTTATCGTATTTATTGAGCTTGAGGTCTTCCCAATTGAAGGCTGCGGGATTGGGCGTGAAAGGAAAAATTAACAGATAGCCAATTAACACAAATTTTATCACAAATTTAATTTTATTATTATGTATAAAAATATTTTCCGTAATAAAATTAAAACCTAATAAAGCGATAATCGCAATCAAGGGCATCACACTAATTAGTACCCGCACCAAGCCCATTGACCCCATCAAACCCAAGTACCAAGCCATCGTATGTGTCATAAAAAATGCACCAAATCCGAGCAATATCGGTACTTGAATGTATAGATTGGAAATGCCTTGTAAGGTATTTTTAGCAATGCTTATCACTCCAAGCCAAAGCAAGGCATAAATCGGAATACCGACGATGTAAGTCATTTGCACAAAATAATGTGTAAAATTTCCGCTACCATATTGGCTACGATAATTGTAAGGCATTTTTCGGAAAACCCACAGCAATTCGTAATCATAAAACAAGTAACCGACGACTGCATATACCACATGCCCGACCACAAGCCCCGCCACCGCGTACCACTTTTTTTTCAATAAAAAATAAAAGACCCAAACTGCGATAATCACCAAGCCTTCGGACCGCACGAAGGGTAAAAATGACAGCACTATCGCCGAACTAAGATACCGTTCGCGCAGCATCAAATACAAACTCCCCGATAAAAATGCCGCAAATAATGGCTCGGTCAATCCCGAAAAAATCAACACGAAATGTAAGGGCGCAAATAGGAGTAAAACGATGGTAAGCAGTGCGTTTTTGAGTTCGAGGCTTCTGCAAATTTTGTAGGTAAAAAACAAGGTAACTCCCGTTACAATGGCATTAAAAACCTTCATCCCTGTGAAACCGAATTGGGCAAAAGGCGCGGAAAGCAGCACAAAAACAGGCTTTGCCCAATGATGCAAAAACAGTTCGGGATGCTTGAAAGCGTACTTGGAATAGAGGTAGTGCAGGATGCTATCGCCCGAATCGCCGATACCATTGAACAGGACAATAACCGCCGCCGCAACGACCGCATATAAAGCCAAAGCCACGTATATTTCCCTGCTTTTCATCGGGCAATAAGGTAAGGCTTTTTTTCAACTTCAAGTACAAATCCAATGAGTGTGTAAAATATTGGGGGTAATCAGATATGAAAAGTCAAAACACATACTGCACATCTTTAATTTTGCCACAAAGACACAAAGACACAAAGAATTTTCATGCTTATCAGCAATTTATACTTTGTGTCTTCGTGTCTTTGTGGCAGTTTTCAATTTTGAATTATGTTTAAACACATTAAAATACTCCTAATATTTTACACGCTCAAATCCAATCATTCGATTTGTAGAAAAAATTCATGGTTTTTCTCTGCAAATCGGGCGCAGTTAGCGAGCTTGTTTCACGTATAGCTGCGGACTGCGGACTGACAGACTGTGGACGATACATCAGTCTATTATTGATTTACGACTGCCGGATTCCCCATTAATCCCGAGTTATAATTGTGAATACATTGTCGGATTTGCTCTTCGTTGTTCATTACGAATGGTCCGTAGGAATAGACGCGCTCATTGAGTGGTTCGCCGCCGAGTACGAGCATTTCTGCATCAGATTCGGCGTAGAGATTGATGAGGCTTTCGCCGCGTTGGTATAGGGCAACTTGGTTGGCTTTGAGTTCGCGTCCGCCTTCGAGTTCGAGCTTGCCTTTGATGAGGTAGATAAAAGCGTTGTGTGTAGGGTCTGTCGGAATATCGAGGCGGGTATCATCGTTCATTTTGACATGATAATAAAAGGCAGGGGAATGTAAATTTATCGAAGATTTTGCCGTTCCCAATTCGCCTAAAATGATTTGGATGGAGTAGTCGTCGGTTTCGATTTTATCCATATCCGATACCCGGTTGACGGTAGTGGTCGGCGCATCAAATTTGTGTGCCGACGGAGTGTTGAGCCATATTTGGAAACCGTGATAAAAACCGCCTTCGTCGTAGAGTTGCTTGCCGGATTCTTCCATATGAATCGCCCCTTTGCCGGAACTAAACATCATAAAATCGCCCTTCGCAATCTGAAAATCGTAGTTGAGACTATCTTTGTGATGTCCCGAACCGTCGAGAAAATAAGTCGTAGGTGTAACCCCCGCATGTGGGTGGGCATCTACGCGAAGCGGGTCGCTGCCCGGATTGACATTGACCGGTCCAAATTCATCAAACAAGACGTAAGGCGATACGTAATCGTTTTGGTCGCCTGCAAAGGCACGCATCACGGGCAATGTGCCTACGTTCACGCCTTTAGCAGTAAGTATACGATAGATTTTGCGCTTGGAATTTTCGTGGTACATCCCCGAATTGACAACGAGTGAACTACCCGCCACGCCCATGCCCAATATTGCCGAACCTTTGATAAATTGTCGTCTTTTCATGTCATCCATGTTTGATAATTTTTCGTAAAAAATAAAGCCCGAATTGTTTTCGCAATTCAGGCTTTACAACAGGAAAATATTTGATTTGTTCTCTTATAGACTTTTCAAGTATTCGATTGTCTTCTCGGTATTCAAATGAAAATCATTAAAGACCACCTTGCCCGATTCATCTATAAGAATGAACCAAGGCGTGCCGCCCGTTCTGTAATGCTGCATGGTAGAAGATATTTTCCTTGATGTATCTTTACCATCATCATGACCAAATGGAATTTGGAGCTCATATTGTTTTTGAATCTCTACCATTCTATCGTAGGTATTGGCATGACTCCCTTCAAATACAGTTTGTATAGCGGCGAAAACCACTTTATCAGAACCTTCCATTGCTTCGCTCATTTTTTTCAGGGAAGGAAGCCCTCTGCTGTGACATCCCGGACACCAAGCCTGAAAACAATAAATGACTTTGAATTTTCCTTCATGGTCGGATAGTCGGTAGGGTTCAGATGCGTTTCCGTCTGCATCTATCCATTGGTCAACTGTGAGTTCGGGTGCTTGCTGACCCAAGATGCCATATCTTTGTTGTGTTTCTTTCATCGCTATATTGTCTATAGTGACATTCTGAGAATATGTAGTAATCCCGGAAAACAACACCAATAATATAATGCAATTTCTTATCATAACTGTTTATTTTGTGTATTAAACATGAAATCGCTTCAAATTGGTGTGTTGACCCTCTTTATATAATATCTAATGTCTTTAAAATGACCAAGTTTTGGTGAAAGCTATGGTTTAGCGATAGTAATTCGTTTAGATAAAGCACCTGCTTCTGTGTGAAGGGTCACGAAATACAATCCGCTTGGTAAGTTGCGGGTATCCATTTGAATATTATTTTGACCCGATAAATATGTTTGTTCTCCCAAATATTGAACCTCTTTGCCAAGTGCATTATACATACTTAGGCTTAGCTCACTTGATTCATTCAGATTAAAAGAAATATTGAAATTATCTTGCGCCGGATTGGGAAATACCCGAAGGGTATTTTTATCTATCGGCTCTTGAATATCAACAGTAACCGGATTGGCGATATTGAGAATCACACGTTCTTCTGCACCAAAATCGCCACCGGAAGCAAGTATAGTTCCATCCTGATTGGTGATGGTATAAGAACCCTCTCCAAAGGCACAACAGATTCCATCTCCCCAATCATCAACAATGTGAAATACATAACAACCCGGTGGAATCAACAAGGTGTCGCTAGCCGGAAAACTGGCAACGAACTCCGTATTATTAGAATATCCGACTATCCCACATTCACCTGTGTCAGCATCGTATTCTACGACTCGGTTTCCGGCAGTGGCGTTTATATTTCCGGCGGTGAGCAGATGGGGAGGTTCGGGGTCTGTGGCATCGAAAAAATCCCATTGAGTTTCGCAACCAAAACCATCGGTTTGTATCGTGATAATGATTTGCTCGGCAAATTGAAGCGGGGCAAGTTCAAGGTTTTTCGTAAAGCTGCTACCGTCTGCTGTGCCATTCGTGCTGAGTATGGTAGCGGTGATATTTGTCGCTTCCATAATGCTTGTGCTAAATGTCAGTTCGGCATACTCATCAGGTGCCAATGTGCCTGTCCAATCCGCAGTATCTATTTGTATATCCGATGTAAATTGGATTTGAGCCGCATTGACGGTATCTGCTCCGGTATTCATCAAAATGAGTTCGGGATGGAGTGTACCGCAGGATGTTTCGTTGGTGATGTCAATGATGCTCAAGTCATTGTTTATACTCGCGGGCGTACAGGCATTGTGCGCGATGTACATGCTTTGAGGACTAGGATAACCTGCTGTGTACAAATCACTTGTAGTCGTATCGGCACAGACGGCAATGACCGTAGGTACATTGCTAATGCCATATTCGGCAGCCACATCCTGAGCATTATCAATGATGGGAAAGTCGGTTTCGCTGAGCCAATTGCCTGCGGTATTAAGTCCCATTCCCTCCAACTCCTCCAAGCCTGATAAGCTGTCTATTTCCAACAATAAAAACACCATTTCATCTGTCCCGCCCGCACCATAGAGTGTATTGGCAGTATTCATATTTCGTGTTTCGTGGAAATTCCAACATTCGCCACAATCACTTGTCGAGAAATTCAGCACCACAGTCTTGCCTTCATTCAAATAAGTATAAAGATTGTGCGTAGTACCATCAATATCGGTCAATGTGAAATCGGTGGCTTGGGCGTTTATATTTGTAAATGTGGTAATTAGTAAAGCTGTTAGTATATATCTCATGGATCTGTTTGTTGGTTATTCGTTTATGCGATAATTTTATTCTTTTTGCAAAAAAACGAATTAAGTAACGAGTAAAGAATAACCCAAAAAAGAGTGCAAAGCAACAAAAATTATTCCGTATCAACAACGTTAATTTGTGGGTATTTGCTGCTTTTGTTCTTACTAGCGGACTTTGGGCATTGGGGAATCAGGAAATTCTGTATTAAGTATCCCGATAATTGTCGGAATTTTTATCAAACAATTATGAGTGTGACACACATTAGTGGACTTATAATATGAAATCAGAAAAAGCCAAGATTAGCATGAGCCTCCGTAATGACTGCTTTAGCTGTCAAGTGGGCATCGATTTGTCACAAAGCAAT
>CALCMV010000364.1 GCA_937967535.1 uncultured Saprospiraceae bacterium | reverse complement strand
CTCCAAAGGGGGAGATTTTTCGTGTAGCGAAAAATTATTTGCGTTTGTATTTCCCCCTTTGGAGGGGGGCAGGGGGGAGGACAGCGTTTTATTCAAAAAATCCAACAACCACGCCTCATCTTCGCGCCATGTACTACCGCAAATCAGCAGATTATTTTTCCCTTTAAATATCTCAATAATTGGAAATTGCTTTGGATTTCGGCTCAATTGATATACCCTGTCCATGCGCGTATCACCTGCAATGCTTGCGTGTGTGATACCGTTTTTTTCTAATAATTTTAATGAAAAATCATCTTGTACAAAAATATGTTCAAAACAGGTCAGCATATGTTTGAAAAAAAATCCATAAGGACGAAAGAAGATTTGTTTTTCTCTGAAAATGGCAGAAATGAGCAGGGTAGGAGTGTGGCGCGATTTTAAGGTATTCAAATAGTTATACCAAAATTCGTATTTAATAAAAATCGCTAAATCGGGCTGTACGATGTCCAGAAATCGGCGGGCATTACGAGGCGTATCAGCAGGTAAATAACAAACAATATCTGCACCTTCGTAGTTCTTGCGAATTTCGTAACCGGAAGGGGAGAAGAAGGTCAGAATGATTTTAGTGTCGGGATATTTTCGTTTAATTTCTTCAATAATAGGTCGTCCCTGTTCAAACTCGCCCAATGATGCCGCATGCACCCACACGTAAAACGATTTTGCAAATCGTTCCTCCTCAAATTGTTGTTTTAACCTATCAAAAATACCACGCCGACCACGTATCCATTTTCTTGCTTTCGGATTGAATAATGCAGCAATACGGATGGCAAGAACGTAGCAGTGAATGGCGAAGTTGTAGAAGAAAGTCATGGCTGTGCGGCTTCATAAATAACAATTGGGTCAAGGTCTAAAGAATGTATTACAGGCTTTCCGTATTCATCTGTTGATTCAATTTTAATATTTTCCCAAGTGAGTGTGCCATCAATTACTTTTACAGCTTGAAATGCTTCAAGTGATTGCATTAGAGGATATTCAAAGTCACCTTCTTTGACATTCCATGAGTTGAAAAGTTTTTGAAAATCAATAACTTTTAATTTACGATTATCAAATTTACAAAAAACTTTATATCCCTCAATTTTTTCTATTTCAACGATTCGTCTAATTGCACTCATTATTCAAATTTACATATAACGTAATTCATTCATTCATTCATTCACTCATTCACTCATTGAAAATCATTTAAGCATTATCAATAATAAAATTTATCATCCGCATCATAAAAGAAAGGCAGCGTCCAGCCAATGCGAAATCCTTGCAACAAATCCAGTCGGTTGGAATCATCACGCATTATGGTATCGAAATTTATACTGCGACGATTTTTAGTAAAGCCTTGCATAAATTCAAAACCTGCAAAGGCATTGATAAGACGATTTTTGCTGAAATAATGATAACCTATAAACTGCTTGATAGCCAGACCATTAGTAAGTCTGTCGTAGCCTTTTCTGTATTCGCCCATGAGTTGTGTGATTTCTCCGGCTTGGTCGCGGATATTGATTTTGTGCTGCATAAAACCCACCCCGAGTGTCAGGCGAATACCGGAACGTTTGACATTCGGAAAAACGGGAAGAATGACTCCGCCCAAAGCCCCTACATACCAACCGCGTTGGCTCAAAAGCACGTTGGTATATTCGCGCTGATTACCAATAACGGCGAGGTCTTCAGTACGCATAAATGCCAATACATCTTCTTTGACATTATCATTGAAAAATAAACCGCCATCTGCACCAAATATAATCTTACCGGTCATATATTGTATGCCGACATTCAAATCAGAACCCGTACCAAAACGTGCTGCCAAGTCGCCACCCGGAATCTGAAAGCCATAAGCCACATTAAATTGCAACATATTGGGAAGTGGTTTTTCCTCCTCTGTTTTTTCTTGAGCAAAAAGCGGGTTTGCCCATATTATCATTAATAAGAAAATCAGTAAACGTATCATAGTTGAAATTCCAAATTCCAAGCACCAAATTCTAAATGGACGAAAATAGAAAATTTTGGGATTGTGGATTTGGTGTTTGGAATTTTAATAAAGGTAAATCATTTTTTGAGTAAATCCCAAATCCCAAGTACCAAATCCCAAGCCATCGCACATTTTGTTGGAATTTGGAATTTGTTTTTTGAAATTTAAAAAATAATGGCACTGAATTTGCATTTTTTCATTTTTAAAAATAACTTTGCAGTACAAAGTTCTTTGATTTAATTGGTTTTCGTCCTAAAAAAATCGGTGTAAAATATGCCAATTATGACGTATTTCATTTCAAATAAAACTACGGCATACCAATACTTATCTGTATATTTGCAGCCTTAAAATTCAGGGTGTCACCTGTTCCTTTCCCCTATTTTCTGCGTCTAATCTGCGTAGAATAAAAATGATACCTAAAATTTATTTGTTGAAGTAAATAATTATATAGAATCAGGTTAAGTTTATTTTAAATGTAAAAAATTGATTATCAGTTTTTTATCTCGATTTTAAACTCAAATGTGTTCTTAAACTTAAACTTAGATATGAATATTGCCGTAGTTGGAACTGGCTATGTAGGACTCGTCACAGGCACTTGTTTTGCAGAAACCGGCAACAACGTCACTTGCGTTGATATTGACGAAGGCAAAGTCAAAAAAATGGAATCGGGTATCGTACCCATATTCGAGCCGGGACTCAACCTGTTATTTGATAGAAATACCCGCCAGGGTAGGCTCAAATTCACGACTGACCTTGCCGAAGCCGTCAAAGATGCAGAGATTATTTTTCTTGCATTGCCCACGCCTCCGGGCGAAGATGGTTCGGCTGACCTTTCATACGTACTCGGTGTTGTTCGCCAATTAAGCGTGATTATCAAGGATTATAAAGTAGTGGTTGATAAAAGCACCGTACCGGTAGGCACTGCCGAAAAAGTACATGCCGAACTCGCCGCAGGGCTAGACGAATCGCTGTTTGATGTCGTCTCCAATCCTGAATTTTTGCGCGAAGGTGTTGCGGTAGATGATTTTATGAAACCGGATAGAGTGGTCATTGGTACAAGTTCTGATAAGGCGCGTAATGTGATGAAACGTCTTTATGAACCTTTTGTCAGACAAGGAAATCCCATCATTTTTATGGATGAACGCTCTGCCGAACTCACCAAATACGCCGCCAATTCTTACCTCGCCACCCGCATTTCTTTTATGAATGAAATTGCGAATTTGTGTGAAAAAGTAGGCGCAGATGTAAGCATGGTACGCAAGGGCATGGGCAGCGACAATCGTATCGGCAAACGCTTCCTGTTTCCGGGTGTCGGCTACGGCGGAAGTTGCTTTCCGAAAGATGTACAAGCCCTCGCCAAAACCGCAGAAGAAAACGAGTACGATTTCAAAATACTCAATTCTGTGATGCGGGTCAATCGTATCCAAAAGAGTGTATTGGTCGGAAAAATACAAAGATATTTCGATGAAGATTTGACGGGAAAAACCATCGGTATCTGGGGTTTGGCATTCAAACCCAATACAGATGACATCCGCGAAGCACCTGCCCTGTATATTATCGAAGAATTGCTCGAAGCGGGCGCAAAAATTAAGGCATTTGACCCCGAAGCTATGGAAAATGTTGCCACCGAATTTGGAGATAAAATCGAACTTGTCGATACGCAATACGAAGCTATCGAAAACGTAGATGCTTTGGCGATTATCACCGAATGGAGCGTATTTCGCACACCCAATTTTGAGAAGATGAAAAGTCATCTTGGAGAAAATAAAGCCATCTTTGACGGACGAAATCTTTATGGCATAGCACAAATGCGCGAGCATGGTTTTCATTACGAAAGCATTGGTAGAGAGATTATTAATATAGAAAAAGGAGTGAAAGTATGAAAAAAGTACTCATCACTGGTGCGGCGGGTTTTTTAGGTTCACATTTGTGCGACAGGTTCATTGCCGAAGGCTTCAAAGTCATTGGAATGGATAATTTGATAACGGGAAATTTGAAGAATATCGAACACCTGTTTTCGCATGAAAATTTTGTGTTTTATCACCACGATGTCTCCAAATTTGTGCATGTTCCGGATGAATTACATTACATCCTGCATTTTGCTTCGCCTGCAAGCCCGATTGATTATTTGCAAATGCCGATTCAGACGATGAAAGTAGGCTCACTCGGTACGCATAATCTGCTTGGATTGGCAAAAGCTAAAAATGCACGAATCCTCGTAGCATCTACCTCCGAAGTCTATGGCGACCCTGAAGTACATCCACAACATGAAGAATATTGGGGCAATGTAAATCCAATAGGTCCGCGTGGTGTATACGACGAAGCCAAGCGTTTTCAGGAAGCTCTCACAATGGCTTATCACAACGTACATGGTTTGGGAACACGTATCGTCCGAATTTTTAATACTTACGGTCCGCGTATGCGTACCAATGACGGACGCGCCTTGCCTGCATTTCTTTCACAAGCCATTAACGGTGAACCACTTACAGTGTTTGGTGATGGTTCGCAGACACGCTCATTTTGTTATGTAGATGATTTGGTGGAAGGTATTTATCGGCTTTTGATGAGCGATTATCACTTGCCTGTAAATATAGGTAATCCCGACGAAATTACGATAAAAGAATTTGCAGAAGAAATCATCAATCTCGTTGAAGACAAACAACTCGAAATCATTTATAAAGACCTCCCCAAGGACGACCCCAAAAAGCGTCGCCCCGATACCACAAAAGCTAAACAAATACTTGGCTGGGAAGCCAAAGTGGATAGAAAAGAAGGACTCCGACGAACTTACGAATACTTTAAGAAGGTACTTAAATAAGTTTAAGTTTAAGTTTAAGTTTAAGTTTAAAAATTTAAGTTTCAATTAAATATTTTATAACTCAACTTTTGTATTTTAATTTTGAATAATATTTAAAATACTGATTAATAATATTAAAATAATTATAATGCAAAGATTGAGTTATAAATTCTTATTTTTTTTGAGAAAAAATAATTTTCAAACTTAATCTTAAACTTAGACTTAAACTTCAACTTAAACTTTTTCATGAAAATACTCATCACCGGTGGTGCCGGATTTATCGGCTCGCATGTCGTTAGATTGTTTGTTAATAAATACCCTGATTATCAGATTGTTAATTTGGATAAATTGACCTATGCAGGTAATCTGAATAATCTGAAAGATATTGAAAATACAGCAAATTATAGCTTCATCAAAGGAGATATTGTAGATACGGATTTTGTGATGGAATTATTTGCAGTGCATAAATTTGACGGAGTGATTCACTTGGCTGCTGAAACGCATGTAGACAGGTCAATTACTGAACCGTTGAATTTTCTGAAAACCAATGTATTAGGGACATTTAATTTGCTACATGCCGCGAAGATTCACTGGGCAGATAATGCAGAGGGAAAGCGTTTTTACCATGTTTCGACAGATGAAGTGTATGGTGCATTGCGACTCGGTGAAGATACTTTTTTTACGGAAGAAACACCTTACGACCCGCGCTCGCCTTATTCGGCGGCGAAGGCAAGTTCTGACCATTTCGTGCGGGCATATCAGCATACCTACGAACTGCCAATTGTTATTTCCAATTGCTCAAATAATTATGGTTCGTACCAATTTCCCGAAAAATTAATCCCATTATTTATTAATAATATTAAACAAGAAAAATCATTGCCTGTGTATGGTGATGGTCTGTATACCCGCGATTGGCTGTGGGTGCAAGACCATGCTACTGCAATTGATGCGGTTTTTCATAAAGGAAAAAACGGCGAAACCTATAATATAGGTGGGCATAATGAGTGGACAAATATTGACCTCGTCAACTTGTTGTGTGATATAATGGATGAGGAACTGGGGCGTGAAGTAGGCTCGGCGCGCAAGCTGATTAGCTATGTAAAAGACCGCCCCGGACACGACCGCCGCTACGCGATTGATGCCTCCAAAATAGACCGCGAACTGGGCTGGAAACCATCTATTGACTTTGAAAATGGACTCCGAAAGACGATTAAATGGTATCTAAACAACCAAGATTGGTTGGATAACGTCACCTCCGGTGCATATAAAGATTATTACGAAAAACAATATGCGTGAGTTAGAAATGAATAGATGAGTAAATGATGAAATGAGTAAATGGAAAAGTGTATTTACTTATTTACTTATCTATTCATTTACTCATTTTTATAGAAAACTATCACATGAAAAAAATATTATTTATTCTACTGGTATCTATATCAATTTGTACTATCGGCTATGCTCAAGTACCTGATGAGGTATTGGAACAAGTGGAACAGGCAGGTTTTGACCAACAAATTATTCAAGATAAAATAGATAGTGGCGAAATATCAAGTGGTGAATTGATTCAGGCTATTGATAACAACAAAATCGGATTAGAAGGGCAGACCGAATTTATTGATCCGGCTAAAGAGCAAGCCAAAGAAGCCGCAGAGGAAAAAGCTAAAGAAAAAGCCGAAGAGCAAGAGGATATTCTAAAAGAAGCTGAAAAATTGGTAAGGGAAGAAGAAGTGAAAGAAGAAATCGGGATTGTGGATGATGAAGATGAAGTCATCATTGTGCAAGAACAGAAAGAAGATACTTATGGAAAGGGTATTTTCAGAAATAAAACACTGACTTTGCTCAATCAATTGGAAGATTTTCAAGCACCGGACAATTATATCGTGGGTATTGGCGATGAATTTGCTATCTCAATTTGGGGGGATACAGAGTATAGCGGTGAATTTAAGGTGAATGATGAGGGCTACATCCAACCGCCGCGTATGCCCCGTATTTATCTGAAAGGCTTGACGCATAAGGCAACAATAGATTTGATAAAAGAAAATTTTGCCAATCAATACAATACCAGAGATAAAGATACGCAAATAGAAGTCGTCCTCAATTATTCTCGTTTGATTACCGTAGGTATTTATGGAGAAGTTTTTCAACCGGGAAGCTATAAGATGTCTGCCTTGAATACAGCTTTTAATGCCTTGACTGCCGCAGGTGGTCCGAACGAAACGGGTAGTGTACGGACGATTACAGTGCGCCGCTCCGGTGAACCGGATAAGGTGTTGGATGTTTATAAATACCTTGAAAATCCATCAATTATAGATGAGTTTTATTTGGAAGATAATGATATTATTCATGTACCGACCGCCGGAAAATTGGTGCGTGTAAATGGTGCTGTCAAACGTCCGATGCGGTATGAAATGATGCCCGGCGAGGGTTTGGTAGATGCGATTGATTATTCAGGCGGATTTGGTGCAAGGGCTTATAAAAGCAATATTCAGATAGAACGCTATGGCGACGACGAGAAGTTGTTGGTAGATGTGGATTTTAAGAATCTTTTGGCTACCGGACAGGATAGAGAGTTGATGACGGGCGACCAAATTCAAATTTATACTATTGAAAAAGAGTATGAAAATTTTGTAGCCGTAGAAGGCGAAGTAGAGTTGGAGGGGAATTATGAACTCACACCGGGTACGCGGGTGAATGACATCATCAGAAAAGCAGGTATAATGAACAACTCACGGACAGACCAAGCTTATGTGGTGAGAAGAGATGATAATTTATCAAAGAAATATATTCCGATTGACATCAATGATATATTGAACAATCCGGCTTCTAAAGACAATATTGAACTCCAATCATTTGATATTATTCGTATCTCGGCAAAATCGGACTTTGAAGATAATTTCAGTTACTTCGTTGAGGGGCATGTCCGCAATCCGGGCGAATTTAGGTATGACGAAAATCTCAAAGTGAAAGATGCCGTATTTTTTTCGAGAGGTACTATAAAAGATGCCGCACGCTATGCCTACATTCAGCGTATAGACGGTAAAGACAAAAGAAGATGGATACGTATAGACCTTCGTGAGGCTGTTGAGAATCCTGAATCTTCTGCCAATAAGACTCTGCTGCCCAATGATGTACTCGTTGTGTTTCCGGAAGATAGGTTTGAGGATAAAGATGTACGTGTAGAAATAGATGGTGCAGTACGTGTACCCGGTGATTTTGCGTATAGCCCGAATATGACGCTCTCTGATATTATTTATCTGGCAGGAGGCTTGAGAGAAGAAGCTGCCGAGGGACGTATAGAAGTATCGCGCATTGAAATAGATGAAGAAAAGAAAACCCAAGTCAATATTGCTACGGTAAGAGTAGATAGAAGATTGGTATTGGAGGGGCAGCAAGGTGATTTTAAGATAAAACCTTATGATCAGGTATTTGTACGTCAGGCACCGGAGTTTGAATTACAACAAAATATCCAACTTAGAGGCGAAGTGGTTTATCCGGGAACTTATACCTTGACCGATAAACAGGAAACAATATTGAGCGTCATTCAGAGAGCAGGAGGGCTTACAGATGCTGCTTTCCCAAGGGGTGCAACCCTTATTCGTACGGAAGACAGCCTCGGGCGTGTCATTCTTGATTTGGATAGAGCTATTAAAAATCCGGCATCGCGTTTTAACTACGTTCTTAAAGCAGGTGATGAAGTTAGTATTCCCAGACACCAAGACTTAGTATCCATCATGGGGGCTGTGCGTTATCCTAATATTGATACACTAGGAAAAATTAATGCACCGCACCATAAAGGACGTCGCGCCAAATTTTATATCAATAAATATGGTACAGGTGTAGATAGAAAGATGAAAAGAGGGCGTAAAAACCTTATCACAGTTGCGAACCCGAATGGTTATGTACAAAAAACCAGAGACTATGGTCTTTTTAAGTTATATCCTAAAGTGGACGCAGGTGCTATAGTGAAAGTGGATGCTAAACCTGATAGGAAGACAAGGCGAGAGGAAGATGGAGAGAGCGAAAGACGAAGAGAGTGGTCAGAAATATTATCTACTGTAGTAACACAAGCCACCTCTGTACTGACTTTGTTGTTATTGGCAGATAGGACGCTTTCTCAATAGTGAAAAAAACAAATTCCAAGTAACAAATTCCAATCAAAATACGTCTTAATATATAATTCAAGTTGCGAATTGGCTAAATACACCTGCAAAGGAGTTAATTTGGTTTTTACAGCATATGAAAACCCTGAACCCGTAACTCGGATTAGATGATTAGCTAAAATCTCGTATCATGAGAGAAAAATACATTGATGAAGAAGTAATCACGATAGGTCAAATTATCCGTGTTTTCAAAAGTTACTTCATCTTTATTCTAAAGAAATGGTGGTTATTATTATTGTTAGCCTTGAGTTTGGCGGCTTATCGTGTTTATAGCGTATATACTGCTCCTTCTGAATATAATGCAGGACTTACATTTACCCTCTATGAAGAGGGAAAAGGTGGTGGTGGTGGCTCATTGTCAGGTTTAGTCAGTCAGTTTGGATTGAGTAGTATTGATGATACTGACTTCGACCGGATTGTGGAGTTTATGGAAACCCGCCAAATCATAGGCTCGACAATGTTTCAAAAAGTAAGAATCAATGGAATTGAAGATTATTTTGCCAATCATTATCTCCGCGAACTCAAGTTGTATGAAAATTGGGAAGAGAAAGAAGCAGTCAGGTTCATAGACTTCTGGTTTACACGGGCTGATGTCGAAAATTTTACCCCTATCGAAAACATTGTGCTCAGTGTCATTTGGAGTCAAGTTAAAAACAGACATTTAAAAACAGAAATTAGAGGCTCCGGTATTATTGAAATGAAATTTACTAGTAATTCACAACCATTTTCTGTAGAGTTCTCTAAGGCACTTTTCAATGAACTTGCCTATTTTTACAAAGAAAAACTCAATGAAAAAAACCGGACTAATTACAATCAAATGCAATATCGCAAAGACTCTATTGCTGCCGCACTAAGGGTCTCGGAGGCGCGTTATGCAAAATTTCAGGATACCAATAAAAACCTTAGGTCGGCAAGAGCCTTAATTGAGGATATTCGATTGAGAAGGGATGTGGAGGTACTCAATGCCATCTACATTGAATTGGTCAAGCAAGTTGAAATATTGAATTTTACGCTAACAAGGGAAACGCCTTATTTGATTTCTATTGACGAACCGGTATATCCTTTAGTGGGCAAAAAGCTAGATATGGTTGGAGAAGGCATAAAATATGCAATAGGAGGTATATTGCTCTGTATCTTATTGTTATCAGCATTTAAATTTGTGCGAGATGCTATCGAATCAGATAGAAAACGAGAAGAAGAACTCGAACAACTCAAACGCAGACGAGAATACGAAAAACAGCCTGAATCGGCACCAATTATGGCATAAAATAACGATAAACTATGAATGATGAGTTCAAACTATTCATCATTCATAGTTTATGACTCATCATTTTTCCCTACCAACTCCCACACCTTATCCTGCACTACTTTATTTTCTAAAAATGGCGAAGTACGCGCCTTCACATACTGTCGGTCGTGTGCTACGATGCCTTTGCGGAGTTCTTTTCGCGTATCTTCGGGCAGTGAATTATAGGCTTGACAAACTTCTGTACAGCATTTATCATATTTTTCTGCACAGGCTTCACATTGAATGAATAGATGATGACAAGCCTCATTTGCACAATTCACATGCGTATCGCAAGGCTTTCCACACTGATGACATTCGCTGATAATTTCCTCACTAATTCGCTCGCCCAATCTATCATCAAATACGAAATTTTTTCCCTTAAATTTATTTTCTAAACCTCGTTTTTCCACCTGTCGCGCATATTCGATGATGCCGCCTTCGAGTTGGAAAACGTTTTTAAAACCCTTATGTTTATAGTAGGCACTCGCCTTTTCACAACGAATCCCTCCGGTGCAATACATGACAATATTTTTATCTTTATCTTCCGATAATTGTTCTTCCACTAAAGGTAGTGCTTCGCGGAAAGTATCCACATCAGGGCAAATCGCTCCCTCAAAATGCCCGACCTCACTTTCGTAGTGATTTCGCATGTCAACTACGATAGTGTTTTCGTTTTCGGTTAATTCATTAAAACGTTGAGCATCAAGGTGTACGCCGCGATTGGTCACATCAAAAGTCTCATCATTGAGACCATCTGCTACTATTTTATGTCTTATTTTTATTTTTAATTTGTAGAATGATTTCCCATCATCTTCAATCGCAATATTGAGTCGAATCCCCTCCAAAAAAGTAATGTCATTCATCTCCCGTAGGAAATCATCCCAGCGATTTTCCGGCACAGAAATCTGACCATTTACACCTTCATTCGCCACATAAATACGCCCAAATACGCCCGCATCTGACCAACGTGCATATATATGGTCGCGGAATACCCGCACATTCCCAATATGAGCGTATTGGTAAAATGACAAAGTAATACGCTTCTGCGCCTCTTGCTCGAGTTGTTGTTTTAAAACTCGTTTATCTATTTTATTGTGCAATTTCATTGTTCTTTTTCGATTTCCTTATGAAGCCATTTGAGCGTTGTAGGATGAAGCTCTGTTGCACTTAGGATTATCTCATCATCTACGCCGCATCGCATCATTCGTTTAGCATAATCTCTGTTAACCCACTCCACTTCTTTTGCGAGGACAAT
>CALCMV010000363.1 GCA_937967535.1 uncultured Saprospiraceae bacterium | reverse complement strand
GACCCAAACACTTTTGAGATAATCGAAAAAGGATATTCAAAAGATAAGAACTATGTATTTCTTGATAGCGAAATTGTAATTAACGCAAATCCTCAAACCTTTCAATTGCTTGAATTCCCTTATTCAAAAGATGACGCTCATATATTTTGTGGAACAGTTCCGCTAAATCTAAAAAACGAAGAGATTGAGGAATTTCAAGTCACCAATGAAGATGAATTAATGTCAAATGTGAAATCAAGTACGTTGCTTTCAAGTTTTATTAAACGAAATCCGGAGTATAAATGGCTTGATACTCTTGGAATTAAAGGAGTAATACTTGGCGAATTTGCAACCGGAGAAACGAATGACAAAAAATTCAAAGGAGTTAAGGAATTAAATAATAAATAAATAAACACGAACGCCCAAAAAAGCATAAGATATTTGGGAGGGCTATCGCCCTAATGCGATTTATGCAGACCATTGTAGCACATTAAAATGAATCGAAAGCTGAAAATAATAACGTGGCTAATGCGAAAATACACGCGAGTTTATTGCATATACCACTCCATTAACAACAATAATAACAGACAAAAATGGCAATTAATAATTCTTTAAGCAAGACCTTTTTTAAATTTGAGAAAGATAGGATTCAACATTATACTCATAGAAAATTCAAATGTTTAGAGTGTGACTTGCAATATAATCCTAAAGTACATAGTCAACCTTATATTGTTCAGTTTGGTGCAATAATAATTGGTGTTTTAATATATTTTTTGATGAAATATTATTTAAGACCTGTATATTTATTGCCATTCTTGATACCCATTTTCATTTGGTACTATCAAAAAACAAGAAAGGTAAAACGAGCAGGACAAACAGAAAAAATAAAATATGGACAAGTCGTGCTTGAATGTCCGAATTGCAAATCAACAGATGCAATAGAAGTGAATATAGATGCCACATAAATAAGGCTTGATGCGGTACACAACCCAAAGCGCAATTCCATGTATCTTGAAGTCCGCTGTAATAAAAAAAGAAAAATGACAGACTATCTTTCAAATTTGGCAATCGGAATCATTCTAATGCTGTTCTTTTATTTTGGATATAAAGATGACTACAAAAGAAATCCAAAAGAATTTATAAAAACTATTATCATTGTAGTTCCAATCGTACTTTTAATTATTGCAATTAATTATTATTTCCTCTTGATTTATTCTATCAAGGTCAAGCATGAAATTTTATTGAGCCAAATATGAAGTACCTAATGGCACTCAAAACGTATTTTTGACCCCTTTTTACCGATATTTTGTACACCCAAACTATTTACGAAAAATAGCAAACACTAAATAACAAAAATAACCTATAATTAAATATTTTTCAACATGAAATTGAACAACACCATGAAAAGAAAAATGAATTTATCATTAATTTGCTTTTTGATATATTCTATCTCTTATGCTCAAATTACTGAAAAAGACCTCTACACAGGAGCAACATGTCTAAATAACGGACTTTCTGCCGAATCCATCGTAATGGAAATTAATGAGGAAGCCCAAATCACCAATACATTTCCGTTTGGTGACAAAATCAAATTTATATTCGAAGATGTTAAAGGACTGAAAGAATATGATAAAAAAGTCTTTCCGGGCATTTCAATACTGATTCTCGAAAATAAAAAAGACACAATTCTAAAAAAAGACGATTTGCTTACGGATGATGAAGGTATAGATATACCAAGACTTAGATTATCCGCTCATTTTCAAGCTATTATGACGAACAATCGGAATAATAACTATGAAGTCCATATAAAAATTTGGGACAAAAAAGGAGATGGAGTTTTACACTACCGGCATCCATTTTCGGTAATTCCGAATAAAGAGCTTTTAATCAACAATCAGAACCTTACCTTTGAAAGTATCTATCTATGGAACGATTCGAAAAAATCTATCATAACTAAAAACATACATAGTTCGGATAAACCCATCATTTTAATTGATGGCTTGAGTGGTTTGACAGCCGAAAACAATCATGTATTTCCGGCAATTTTCGTCGAAATAGAGGACAATAATGGAAAAAAATTAGTTTACGAAGAAAATGTAATGTCCGAAGTCGCACAAACCGATCTAGACCCCGAAGCACTTAAAAATGGTCAAATCCCTGTGAGTCTTAGTATCAAGTCAGCGGAAATTTCAAATCCCTGTAAATTAAGACTGAAAATCTCCGATTTAAAATCTGACAATTATATCCAAGTTGAATCGGAATTAGAAATAAGTACTAACTAAACATTTGTTTCTGATACTTTACTCGAAAAAACATAACAACAAACGACAACTTCACGAAAAGTCCTATCGATTAGGCATCTACACTGTTTTTAGTTGACACTGATTAAGTAACATCTCTATATGGAGTAGTACGATAATTATGTGTAATTACATTTATTTTAACTTTATAAGTAGGTGGACAAAATTATCTTATATTAAAAACTGTATTCAGAAAATGCCATAAATAGTTCTTTTCCAATATTAGCACAGATTCTATCTACGGCATAAAATAAAGTATCGGCACTTTGGTAATCGGCAGGTTTTAACCAGCCTTCTTTGAATTCTTTCCAAAGTCGCTCTATGATATTGAGTTGTGGCGAATATGGAGGCAAGTAAAAAATGTATAGTCCTCTATTTTGCCAAGTCTCAAAAAGTTGTTTGACTTTTCGGGCAGTATGCGGTCTGGCGTTATCTAAGACGACGACCGTTGGTTTATAGATATTTAGGGACAATTCATCTAAGATTTCAATAATAAAATTGGCATTAATATTTTTGCGTGTATTTTTATAAATGAAATCATTGTTTCTTGATATTAATCCAAAACAATTGATGGATTCCCCTCTTGTGGCTTCGATAGCCACTTGTTCATCGTCAAATTGCCAAGCATATGGCACATATCCTTCTTCTGAAACTTTGGTTTCATCACCATAGTAAAGGTCTATGTGTCCTGCTCTGGATTGAGCTTCTAACAGAGAAAGTGCCTCTTTACGAACTTCATACAACTCGGGGGCAGGCTTTCCCTTGGGTTTTAAACGAATGCGCTTCCATTTGCACTTAAGTTTTTTAAAAAGCGTTTTAAAGTCTTTAAGCTAAAGGTTTTGTCGAGACTTTTCTCTAATTCATCTTTAGCTCGTTTTAAACGTTGCCGTTCCGCTTTTACGGCTTTTTTGACTTTTTCTTCGTCTTGTTTTTTGTTTAAAATAGGCTTTCTGCCTTGTCCTGATTTAGTGTGCAATCCTTTGAGGCCGGATTGTTCATAACGCTTGACCCAACTATTTACTGATATTGGGTTCGTACCAACAATCTCTGCTACTTCTTCTGAAGTTCTCTCGGTACTTTTCAGTAAAATGATGTGACATCTTTTGCTGAATGTCCGCTTTCCGGTCTTATAGCCGTTCTCTAATTCTGCCCGTTGAGTCGAATTTAACTTGATTGATTTTGCTTTGCGTCCCATAAAATATTTTTGAACACAAAGCTAACATTATTTTTATAATTTAATTTTGTCCACTTACTTAACACATATTATTTAGTTTTTTAAATCAATTTTAATCATGAAAAACTTAAAAGTAAAAAGCATTTTATTTAGCCTATTGGCTATAATGGCAGTTGCTGTATTTTTGACTTCATGTGGAAAGGAAGAAATAGTGATACATAGTTCGATAGAACAGACTATTAGTAAGGATAAAGAGAATAAAAATCGACGTTCTCGCCCTTGCGGCGACACAGGTGGGATTATCATATATGGCGTTTCAGAGAGCGACTGTAGTTTTTATTGGGGAACTGTGTGGGCGAATGGACATTGTTGGGCATGCTATTAAACACTAATTTCACACTTGATAAAATCTCGCAGTTCAACCTCACACTACGATATATTTTAGGACATTCACACGTTGAATGTCCTGTTCTTTATTTCACCTCCACCGCCTCAATCAAATCCCCAATCTCCAAGCCATGCACCACATCCATGCCGGAGGTCACTTTCCCAAAAATCGTGTACCTTACATCCAGATGCGCCGTAGGTGAATGTGTGATAAACCACTGCGACACCTACGGACACGCAAGCCGGAGGCGTTACGCTACGATATTTTTGTTATGAAACGAATTGTAAAATTGACTTTAAAACAGGAAAGAATCGCTGAATTTGTCGAAAAATTCCCCTCAAGAAAAGAGAAAATATTGGCGATGCCGGGTTGTCATGGAGTTGATTTATTTCAAGATAAAAAAGACCCGCGCATCTTCTTTACTATCAGCAAATGGGACGATGAAGCCGCACTCAACAACTACCGACATTCGGATTATTTCAAAGCAACTTGGGCATACATGAAGCAAGGATTTGATGATAAACCAAAGGCATGGAGTCTTGACGAGTTGGGTTGATGAATTGTTGGGTTGATGAATTGTTGGGTTGACGAGTTGTTGGGTTGACGAGTTGTTGAATTGTCGAAATACTACGTCAATTCGACAATTCATCAACCCGACAACTCAACAATTCAACAACTCACCAACCCGACAATTCAACAACTCGTATCAGTCAATTCTTCTTACCGAAGCGATGCCTTGCAAGTCCTTTTCGATTTCGGGATTACCTTTATATCTTACAGTAGCCACACCTTCTGCTGATATTTCTAAGTTATTGATTACGTTGACATTCGCCTTTCCTGCGCCTTCTATGTCCAAGTCCATATCATCGGCTGCAAGGCAAAAAGCGTTGAGATTTACCGCGCCGATTAATTCTATATCTGCTTTATCCGTCACGCCACAAATAGCGATATTCACCCCGCCTTCTGCTTCTATGTTCAGGTAGTCGGTATTGACTTCCAAATCAAGATTGATACCACCTGCTACATCCATATCCAAGGTCTCGGCTTTCAAAGGAATATCGGAAAAAAGCTTGATACCGCCTTCCAATATTATCTTGTCAAGTTCCTGAATACCAATGTGTAAGGTAATCGGTTTTATCTTTTTCACTTTATTTTTCTGGCTAATATATAAACGTCCGCTTCTGACTTTCACTTTTACATTTTCTACATCATTTTTGTGGGCTTCAATTTCGAGGAAAGGGTCTTCGCAAGCCATTAAATGCACCGTAAATCCGCCCTTGATGTCTATTTCATCAAAATTATCAATATTATACGTTTCGAGTACATAATTGCGTTTCGATTGCGCTGCAAGGGTCAGTGCAGACATTAAAGCAAGCATTAAAACGAGTGATAGAACAATAGTTTTTTTCATATTCAATGAGTGAATTATTGATTTTTGATTTTATGATTTTTGATTGGAAACTTAGTTGTTTTTTAGTTATTTTTTTCAATAAAAAAACAAATTAAATTATAAATAAATGTTTTTTATTTTTTTGTGTAAAAAATGAATTTAATTGAAAATAATCAAAAATCAAAAATCACTAAATCTGAAATTAATTAAATTGTTTTACTTCAAATACAAAACGAATATGGAAGGGTTGCATTTACATTTAAATTTCTCACAAAAAAAATATATCTTCATTGCCGCATTACTCAAAACTCGCCTTGCATCTTGGAGATGCAAGGTGGGTTTTGAGTATATTAATTACAAAAATTATTAAAGTGCAATCAACTGGTTCAGACGTAAATAAACAAGGAAAAACTATTAAATTTATAAAGCGTGCTGCTTTACTATGGTGCGCCCTTGTGTTTATTGGTTTTTTGATAACTATGTTTGCAAACAACCTTGAGAATACAAAAACAGGAAATCTTCTTCTCAGTCTGAATGGGATTATATTTGTCCTTATTTTTATCATTCCGATTATCATGTTTTTGGCAATTATACTAAAATATGCAGAGCGAATGTTGGATAAAATTTCAAAAAGTAAATGAGTAAATCACAACTGAAATACACACGCAATATCGGCATTGCCGCACACATTGATGCCGGTAAAACGACCACAACAGAGCGCATCCTATACTACACCGGACGCACACACCGCATGGGCGAAGTACACGATGGTGCAGCTACGATGGACCACCTTACAGAAGAAAAAGAACGCGGTATCACTATCACCGCCGCCGCTACGCGCACCGAATGGAAATTGGACGATACTGAATATATTTTTAATATCATTGATACGCCGGGACATGTAGATTTTACGGTGGAAGTGGAGCGTTCATTGCGCGTATTGGACGGGATGATTGCTTTATTTTGTGCGCGAGGTGGGGTAGAACCACAGTCGGAAACCGTATGGCGACAAGCGGACAGATACGGCGTACCGCGTATCGGTTTTGTGAATAAAATGGATAGGCAAGGTGCTGATTTTCTGGAAGTTGTACGGCAAGTAGAGGAGCAACTTGAAGCCAAACCTATTCCCCTTCAAATCCCGATTGGTGAGGAAGAAGACTTTGAAGGTATCGTTGATTTGATAACAATGAAGGGCTATAAATGGGATGAAGAAGAAGGCACAACTTATGAGGCAATTGACATTCCCGAAGCGGTGCGCGAAGAAGCCGAAGAGTACCGGGAAAAACTCCTCGAAGCCGTTGCCGAACTCGACGAATCGCTCATGGAACGCTTCTTTGAAAACCCCGATTCGATTACGGAAGATGATATACACAAAGCAATTTGTACGGCTACGCGGGAGTTGAAAATCATCCCGATGATCTGTGGTTCGGCGTATAAAAATAAGGGCGTTCAATTGCTATTGGATGCGGTGTGTCGTTACTTGCCTTCGCCGGAGGATGTAGAGGCAATTTCCGGTATTCATTCGCACACAAAAAAGGTTGAAACACGTCCGCCTGACCCCGATGAGCCTTTTGCGGCATTGGCATTTAAAGTGGTCAGAAATAAACATAATAAGCTGGTTTTCATACGAGTATACTCAGGGCGATTGGCAGAAAATTCGACCTTTCTCAATACACGCACAGGCAAACGCGAGCGCGTAGGGCAACTCTATCAAATGCACGCCGACAAGCAGCATCCCGTCAAGGAAGTCACCGCCGGAGACATCGTGGCAGTCGTCGGTACACGCAATCTGAATACAGGCGATACCCTCGCTGACCAAAAGCATCCGATTATTTTGGAAAGCATCGTTTTTCCTGAACCCGTAGTTGGCGTGGCAATCGAAGCGAAATCGCAGAGTGATTTGGATAATATCGAGGAGGCATTGGGTTTTATTATGGAGGAAGACCCGACTTTTCAGGTATTTGAAAATGAAGAAACAGGGCAAACGATTGTACGCGGTATGGGCGAATTACACTTGGAGATTATTTTAAATAAATTAAAAAACGATTATAAAGTCGATGTCAATCAAGGCGCACCGCAGGTGACGTACAAGGAGCGTTTGAGAGAAGTGGTGCGGCACAGAGAAATACTCGTTAAGCAACCAAACGGTTCTAGTTTAGCGGCTGAATTGGAATTTGAACTCGGTCCGGCAGATGCGGAGTTTGTGGAATCAGACGAATTTAAAACAGGAAAATCGCGTATTCAATTTGAGGTGGATGTCCCTACACATATTATGTCGGATACGATAGTGCAGACAATTCGCAGTTCATTCGAGGAGATGATGAACTATGGCGTACTCGCCAATTACCCACTCGAAAGCCTGAAAATCAGACTAATAGACGGCACAACTGCTTCGCCTGACAACGCAGACACTGCATACGGCGTAGCAGCACGTAAGGGCTTCCTGAACGCTGCACGTCAATCCAATCCTATTCTCCTCGAACCCTTGATGCAACTCAAAATCACCACACCCGAAGATTACGCAGGCAATATCATGAGCGACCTCAATCGCAGACGCGGCGTTCCGAAAGGACAAGACACTCGCGCCAACGGCATGGCTATCAACGCCGAAGCACCACTCGCTCAACTGTTTGGCTATGTGAATGACCTACGCACGCTCTCCGCCGGACGTGCGAGCGCGAGTATGGAATTTTCGCATTATGCAGCTGCGCCGAAGCAGGTGGTAGATGAGGTGGTGAAGCGGGTGAAAGGGTTTTAAAGTGCAAGTGCAAAATGTAGGGGCAGGGCATGCCCTGCCCCTACATTTCAAGCTGAAATTAGGCTTGTTTTTGTTGGTGAATTGAAGTATATTTGTATAAAATTAGCGATTATGACAGCATTAGAAATTAAAAATGACTTATTGAAATTAATGGGAGAAACTGACGATACGAATGTACTTGGTCAGGTGCGCGATTTTTTTGAAAAGGTACAAAAAAATACTACTCCTGAACCTCCGAGTAAATCTATTGAAGAAATTAATCGCCTTATTGAAATTGCAGATAAAGAAAAAGGATATGATTATGAACACTTCAAAAAATACTATAATCTATGAATGACGACGAGAGAAAATTAGTGTTCAAACCTCGCTTTTTTGCTACAATTGATGAAGTTTTAGATTTTTTAGAAGAATACAATTCAGAGGATTATATCCAAAATTTTCTGATTGACTTAAATGATTTTATTGTAAATAAAATCGTTCCTTATCCTGAATCTCACACAGAGTACCGTTGGAAGCAAACTCCTGAATGAATGTTTCGACGAGCCATTTTTAGAAAAAAATATTACGTTGTTTATAAGGTTATGCCCGAATCAATCAGTTTTTTAGTTTTCGTTTCTTCTAAGCGAGATTTATCCAACTTTCCTATCGAAGATTAGTACCCAACTCACGTCCGTTTTTCGACATTCATGCAATTCAAATTAGCCTTGTTTTTCTTGGTGAATTGAGGTATATTTGTATAAAATTAGCGATTATGACAGTATTAGAAATTAAAGAAATCAAACACGATTTAGTTAGGTCAATATTCGACATTAATGATGCGGGTGTATTGGGAAAAGTACGTGATTATATTGAACATGTGAAAGAAGACTCAATTCCTGACGGACCTGACATGTCGATTGAGGAAATTGACAGATTGCTCCTTCAATCTGAAACAAGTGGAAGAACCACTCATGAGGAATTCCGAAAACGTTATGGATTATGAATGGCAATGAAAGACAACTTTTGTTTGCTGATGAGTTTTATGAATCATTAGATGGCATATTAGACTACATAAGCCCATATGTATCAAGTAAATACATAAGAGAGTTCCTAACTGATTTGGATTATTTTATTCCTAAGAAGATTCTTCCGTGGCCAGAATCCCATACTGAATATAAGTATAAACGAACTCCAGATAGAAGTTTTCGTAGAGCTATATTTAGAAAAAAATACTATATCATATACAAAGTTTCAGATGAATACGTGGAAATTCTACTGATAGTTTCATCCAAGCGAGACCTAACAAAAATCTCTATCCAAGATTAATGACCAACCTACGCATCACCACCGTCCAGACCAATCTCCAATGGGAAGCCCCTGCTGCCAATCGCGCCATGTTTGACATCAAATTAGAACCGCTTGCAGGGCAGACGGATGTGGTCGTTTTGCCTGAAATGTTCACCACAGGATTCAGCATGAACGCCGCCGCACTCGCCGAAACCATGAACGGCGAAACCCTCCAATGGATGACCAAACACGCCGCCCGACTGGATGCCGTACTCACAGGCAGCCTTATCATCCAAGAAAATGGCAATTACTACAATCGCCTCATCTGGATGCGCCCCGACGGCAATTACGATACTTACGACAAACGCCACCTTTTCACGATGGCAGACGAACACCTCACCTACACCGCCGGAACGAAACGCCTTGTCACCGAATGGCGTGGTTGGCGGGTCTGTCCATTGGTCTGTTATGATTTGCGATTTCCGGTGTGGGCGCGGAATACGGAAGGCTACGATTTGTTGATTTATACGGCGAATTGGCCCTCAATGCGTGCCTATGCGTGGCGCACGCTCCTACATGCGCGAGCTATTGAAAATCAAGCCTTTACGATAGGTGTAAATCATGTTGGGAAAGACGGAAAAGACATTCCTTACTCCGGCGATACGATGATTATTGAACCATCGGGCGCAGAGATTTTGTACCACAAAACGGACGAAGAAGCGGTACATACGGAGACGCTTTCATGGGAACATTTGCAGAAAGTACGTGAGAAATTGCCTTTTTTGGCAGATAAAGATGCGTTTGAAATCATTAAAAAACATGAAACAATAAAGTCGTAAAACCGTACAATTCAAACAAAAAAACGATGTTCCGGTTGCCCGAAACATCGTTTAGATTTTTGTGAGTGCTGCAAATTAATTGACAGATTCACTTAATTCTTTACCTGCTTTGAATTTTACAACATTCTTAGCCTTAATGGTAATTGCTTCTTTAGTACGTGGGTTTCTACCTTGACGTTCCGGACGGTGGTTCACAGAGAAGGTACCAAAACCTACCAATGCTACTTTTTTACCATCTTTTAATGTGTCTCTGACAGAACCCAACACTGAATTTAAGGCATCAGTTGCTTGCGCTTTAGTGATACCGGCATCTTCAGCTATTCTGTTGACTAAATCACCTTTGTTCATTATTATTTAGTTTTTATGATTAAAAAAATCAGGCTTACGCCAATTTTATCTAAAATGTCGGCAAAAATATGTTCTTTTAATAGAAAACCAAATTATTTATTTAGAAATATTTCTGAAAACCTTGTACTTATCAGGGTTTCGGGCGATTTTGGGTGTCTGTGATTTACTTTTACTATATTGTCGCCGTTTTCTAATTACGCTTTTAAAGATTCAATTAAAATGAAAAAGTTGCTTTTTTTGCTCTGCTTATTTGCTTTTTTTGCCCTTTCCTCCACCTTAATGACTTCTTGCAGTCGAAAATCAGGCTGCCCTATGAATGAAAAAATGGGACCCAAAACCAATAAACAAGGACAATTAAAAGTACCAAAAAAACGAAAACCTGCTCGTGTATTTTAATACTCAATAAAATAACTTTCCATTATTTGATGATGCAAAGATACGTTATTTTTCAACAAAAAAATACTTTTTATCATTTTTTAAAATAAAATAAATCACTTTTTTGTTGACATAAAAATAATGCCAATTTTCGTGATAATTTTTGTATGTTAATTTTATTTATATAAAAATAAATAAATTAACTATGATGTCAAGATACAATATGTTCGCCAAATTAGATATTAGATGTTTTTAATTAAAAATTATTTAAAATTATAATTTAAATTAGTCTGAAATATAGTTTTTTACAAAAATAAAAATAAATAAATTGCTCGCGTTTGATTTGTAATTTTTAATTTGGTTGACACATTAAAAACATTTGCAATGTTTAAATGATTTAAAATGAATAAAAACAATGCTATTCAGGTTTTATTCGACGAGAATGAGTTTCGGTACGAACAAATCGGAGTGGAGAAAAAATGGCAAATTATCTCTGATTTTACGACTACGATTAGTATGGGGAAGGAGACTTATACTTATGGTATTGGGACGGGATTTGAGACAGATTTCAGGTCGGGTCCGGATTGGTTGAATTTTATAGCCGATAAAATAGGTGAATCACCGATTGCGATGTCTTGGTTGATTCACGATATTAATTATGAAGGTTATTTGTCGCGTATGAGGGCTGATAAATTGTTGTTTTATATGTTGTTGAATGGAGGGCTTAGTCAGGTGTCGAGCCAAGTTATTTATATCGGATTGCAGGTGTTCGGAAGTTTTAATTACAAGGATGAAAGAAGTAATCCGCATATCACGTTTAAGCATGAAATATTGCCCGGTACCGGAGGAGGCGCATTGAGAAGTATTGGTGATGATGTGATGACTTTTGATTCGCAAGATATGGAAGAGGTCAAAGAAAAATTGATGGAAATGGCAGGAAGGGAAGGTTGCCCAATTAGTGAGACAAAGATTGAAGAGTATTATAAATAAACCTCAAGGAATTACAATTACAATGAAAATGAAAATTGCAATTACAATTACAATGAAAAAATGACTGATACTATATTGTCTGGATACTCGCCTTGCATTTCTAAAATGCAAGGCGAGTATGTTCCAAATTTTAGCTTGTATTGCAAAAAATGTTTTTTCTCATGTAGAGTGATTTGGGATTTGGGTTCAAATAATTATTGTTTCAAGCGTGGGTCAAGGGCATCCGTCAAACCTTCACCAATTAAGTTGAAGAGTGTTACGGTAATGAAAATGGCAAATCCCGGAAAGACGGCAAACCACCATGCCGATGGGTTGGTACGCGAAATTGCGAGCATTTTGCCCCAAGTAATCGTCTCGGCAGGTACACCTAAGCCGAGAAATGAGAGGAAAGATTCTGTGAGAATCGCTGATGCAATACCAAATGCTACGGCAATAAATACAGGCGAGAGCGAGTTGGGAATCGCATGTTTGAACATCGCACGCATTTGTGAGAAACCAAGTGCGTTGGCAGCTTCGATGTACTCTAATTGCCTGACTCTCAACAACTCTGCACGAATGAATCGCGCAATACCTGTCCAACTAAACATTCCAATCACCGCCATTACGAGTAAGATAGACGGCTTGGCAATCGCTACTATCGCCAAGATAATAACCAATAAGGGAATAGAACGAATCACCTCAATAACGCGCGTAATAGCGATGTCTACGGGAAAGGCAACTTTTTTATTAAAAAATGGAATTTTACGGAAGGGAATGGCAATGATATTCGCCAAAATCATAATACCTAAAAAGATGAGTATTCCTAAAAGTATCTTCCACATAGCCGCCCCGAAGGACACCGCAAAAGCATCCGAAATAGCATAAGACCGCGAGTAAAAAGCATAGAAAAATGCCAGTATCAAGGCAATAAAATTGATGATCATGCCGCCGCGTGTAAGCTCCAAACCTGTATCGCCAAAATAGCCCGCACATGCGCCCAAAAATATTCCGATAATACAAGCTATTCCCATCGCAATAATACCGACCATAAAGGCAATGCGCGTACCATGAATCATGCCCGACATCACATCGCGCCCCAAGTCGTCTGTACCGAGCCAATGTCGCCACCAATTATTTTTGATTTCTTGTTGGTCAAATGGTCCTGCCCAGCGTGAGTTGTAGTCCAAATTATTCGGCAAATAAGGAATCAGGGGCCAGATGGCAAAGTCATATTCTTTACTTTTCCAATCGCCCGTCTTGAAGGCTTCGGGCCACTTTGCCAAACCCATATCAACCGCATACCCTCTCAATACAGGCATAATCACCTTACCTTCGTACTTACAAATAATCGGTTTTTCATTGGCAATAAAATCCGCCAAAAGCGCGATAAGTGCCAAAAAACCAATAAAGTACAAAGAATACAATGCTCGCTTGTTTTTCTTAAATTGCCGCGATACATAAGCCCAGTAGCTCTGACTGAGTTCTTGATTCTCGTTCGATTTTTTCTTTCTTCCAAACATATTTTTGTGTTGTGGTGTTGTGGTGTTGTCGTGTCGTTATTTCGAGGTGTTATTAGTGATTAGTCAAATAGTGTATTCGTATCCTTCTTGATTTCTACTTTAGCCTCATCTGTATAATAAACAGTACTACAATTTGGACAGACCATATAGTATTTATAGTAGAATTTCTGTTTGTTCTTGACTTTTTTTAATTTATTCTCACGCTGAATAACCGATATATTACACTTTCGACATAAATCTCCTTCTTTTCTAATTTTTCCATCCACAGGATTCTCTTTTTGTTTCAAATATTCTACATCCTCCAAAAGATTATCACCTTTCATAGCCATATTGGCTAAGCTGTCACACCTTTCATTTTCTTCATGTCCTGAATGTCCCTTTACCCACTCAAATGTTACCTCGTGAATATTCATCAACTCAATCAAACGTTTCCATAGGTCAATATTCAGTGCTTTCTCTTTTTTATTCCTCAACCAATTATTTTCTTTCCATTTATCAAGCCAACCATTATTTACTGCATTTACAATATATTGGGAATCAGAGTAAACCTGTACTATTGCCTTGTTTTTAAGTTGTTCTAAGCCATAAATCACTCCCATCAATTCCATTCTATTATTTGTGGTCAATTCATATCCCACAGAAAATTCTTTTATATGCTTTCCATACTTTAAAATGACACCAAATCCTCCTGTTCCCGGATTAGGGTCAGCACCTCCATCTGAAAAAAGTAAGATTAAAGGTTTTTCTTTGTTGTTCATTTTTCTTCTTTTACTTCAAAGCTATAAGTTAGATTGAAGATTATTTTTTATATTTTTTATAATATGGTTTAGCTCCTTGTCATTCGACATTTTACTCCTTTTCATTATTTCTCTAAAATTTGACAAGAGAACATAATTTTGAACTTTATTATTTAATTCTTTAATTTTCTGACTATCAGTATATTGAAAGTCATACCCGTAATTATTAAGTATTGCAATAATAACAAGGTGTAATATTTGTAATCTATGCCAACGAAGCCTATTCTCTACCGGATTCATACCCTCAATAAAACGAAACATTGGTTCTACTTTTGGTAATATCTTATCAATCTCCTTTTGAAATACAGTGAATGAAATAACTTCCTTATCTCGAATTATTGACTTACTCATTTCTTCAAACTGATTCCTTAAAAAATGATCTGTTGTATTGTAACTGGACTTTGGACATTTTGGAAATTCGGTAACTGGGAAATTCGGTTTTAAATCGTAAGTAATTGATTATCAGTTATTTTATTTTTATTAAGATAAAAAACATTCAATTAATTTTATTTTATAATTATTTGATAAAAAA